>JBFMBA010000367.1:0-9300 GCA_040755475.1 Thermodesulfobacteriota bacterium | reverse complement strand
GACGCGCACGCAGGGAGGGTTTTCGCACTGCTGGCACTGGACGGGCATGTAGATGAACCCCGGTTCCGGCACTGTTGCGGGGTCGTAGTAATGCTCGGAATTCTCCAGGTTGATCAGGCTGCCCTTCTTGAGCCGGATCACCCTGATCCATTGCAGCTGGGGATTGGCGCGGGACTGGTTGTTCTCCTTCACGCAGGCGTACACGCATTTGCGGCAGCCGATGCAACGGGAAAGGTCGAGTCCGTACCCCCACAGCTCTCCCGCCGCGGCGGGCTGTGCGCTCACCTGAACTTTCCGGCCGTACGTCTTTCCATACTGCTCTTCCAGCCGCCGGATGACCCGCTTCTTTTCATCCTCCGTCATTTCGCGGAAGTGTTTTTGGAGAAAGACTTCCCTTTCGGCTTTGGTGCAGGCGACACTTCCCAGGGTCAGCCCCGCCAGGGCGCCCATGGACATGAGTCGGATGAAGTCTCTGCGTGTATGCCTATCTGCCATATTGCAATTCCGGCCTTTTGGGAGGGGGTTCCGGTTTCAGGGGCTTGAATTTGGGGTCATGGGGGTTATGACAATGGACGCACAGAAAATAGGTCCGCTTTCCGCCCCTGAAGAAGCCCACCCTTTTCCCGTGAATCCCGGCCCGCCAGTCGCGATAGATGTTCCCGTGGCACTGGCCGCAGAGCCGGTATGATTCCGTGAAGGGGATGGTTTCCCCGTCGGCGAGCCTCAGCTTGTCGCGGTTGCGGGTGTGGTGGCAGTCCAGACACCACCGGTCCTTTTCGGCATGACGCAGCGTGATGGAGGTGTGCTCCTCCTTCAGTGTCCGCTTTTTCGTGTTGGGTTCGAGCCCGGCGTGGCAGTTGCTGCAGGGAAAGATGCCTTCGGTAAAGGGCGGCGCGGTGACGGGATACTCCTGGTGCTGGGCGGCGGCAGCGGGGAGGCCGAATCCGATGGACAGCAGCCATATGCAAAGGAATATGATCTTCATCGAAGGACCTTATCCATCTTTGCTGCCATACGATTGATCCGTGGACGTCAGAGGGCCGGTCCCGCGCTGATATCCGGCCGGGTCGGACCGGCATGGCATCTGCACCGCCTTCAAGGCGGCGGTGCAACACGGAAGCCTCTGTGTGGTGGGGAAGGAGCCTACGGGAATCGAATGTCTATGTCAACATTTTTTTCTGAATGGGCGCCTTTTTTGACGGATTTACTCGGCCTTGCGGCCGGAGACGCTGCCGGGCGGAGGGTCGGCGTGGAAGAGCGGGAGCCCCAGGTGTCTGCGGAGGGTTTCGCCATAGAGCTGCGTCTGTTCGCGGACGGTGGGGGCGCCCCGGCGGCCCTTGCCGAAGACCTCGAGCAGGTGGGAGCCGCCCAGATGGAGGGTGTGCTTTCCGTACTTGCCCGCGAGGGTGTCGACCGCCTCGTAGAGTTCCCGGATCTTCTCCGCCTTGAGCGGGTCCTCGAAGAGGGAGTACTGGATCTGGGTGTCCCGGACGAGGTCCAGAAGGACGACGCCGGTCGCCCGGTAGTACTCGCGGCGGCGGAAGATCTGGTTGAACAGGCCGCGCAGGAGGTTGGAAAGCTCCAGGGGGTGGGCCGAGGGGCGGCTGAGCTTCGCCTCCCGCCCCTCGGTGTCGAAGTTCTGCTTCTTCAGAAACAGGGCGATCTGCCGGGGGGCGAGGCCGTAGCGGCGGGCCTTGATGCAGGCCGACTCCAGGTTTCTCAGCAGGTGGGCAAAGAGGTACTCCCGGTCGGAGGTGGGCGGGGCGAAGGTCTTGCTCTTGCCGATCGAGGCATAGGTGCTCTTCTCTTCCGTGGCGACGGGATACACCGACTCCCCCCGGAGCTCCCGCCAGATTTCGATGCCGGGTTTGGTCAGCCGCTCCCGGACCGTCTTTTCGGGGAGGCGGGCGAAGGCGAGGGCGGTCCGGACGCCCATCTTGAGAAGGTAATCCGTCGTGGCGGGGCCGATCCCCCAGACCTTCTCCACGGGCATCCCCTCCAGGAAGGAGGCGATGGCCCGTCCGGGGATGAGGGTGAAGCCGGCGGGTTTCCGGTGCTTGGAGGCAACCTTGGCCAGGACCTTGGTGACGCTCAGTCCCGCGGAGACCGTAATCCCGAGCTCGCGGGCGATTTCCCCGTGGATCCGCCGGGCGATGGTTTCGTAGGATCCCCGGAGCGCCCGCCTCATGCCGGTCAGGTCGGCGAAGGCCTCGTCGATCGAGTACTCCTCCACCTGGGGGGTGAAACGGCGCATGATGTTGAACATGCGCCGGGAGAAGAGGCTGTAGGTCTCGTAGTCGGAGGGCAGGACGACGAGCGAAGGGCAGATCTGCTTCGCCTCGTGGAGGGGGACGCCTCGCCGGATCCCCAGCGCTTTGGCGGCGTAACTCGCGCAGGCGACGATCCCCCGCTCGCCCCCCGTGATGATCGGCTTGCCTTTCAGCTCCGGGTGGATGGCCTCCTCGCAGGAGGTGAAGAAGGCATCCCCGTCCACGTGGAGGATCGCCCGCGGCCAGCTGTGAAGGCTGAATATCCTGTCGTTCATGATTCACCCTGCGAAACCTTTGAAAATCGGATTCCGGAAGCGCGCATTGGAGATTTTTCGGGGAACCCTGCCCCGCAGCAGAGCGCTTTTACGGAAAATGGAAAATGGGAAGGGAAAATGGAAGGGAAAATGGGGACAGCTCCCCATTTTCCCTTGCGCGAAGCGAGAAGAGGCAGGGTCGAAAAATATCCAGCGTGCGGAGGAATCCGATTTTGAAGGTATTCCAAGACCACCTTGCATGTGTTGTCGGCGTATGCATCACCGGTGGTACTTCCGGACGACGGCGGTGACGACGCCCCCCACGCGCAGTTCCGTCCGGGGGCGGAGGGGGGGGTATTTCGGGTTTGCCGCCTCCAGGACGATCTCCTTCCCCCGTTTCCGGAAGTACTTCATCGTCCAGGCCCCGTCCACCTCGGCGAGGATGATGTCGCCGTTTTTCGGCTCCCGGCCGCGGTCCACGATGACCAGATCGCCCTGCCTGATCCCTTCGCCGCTCATGGAATCCCCGCTCACCGACAGGAGAAAGGAGGAGGCCGGCCGGGTGATGAGGTACTCGTCGAGCGACAGGATGTCCCTGAGTTCCTCCTCGGCGGGGGAGGGAAAGCCGGCGGCGATCTCGCCGACCAGGGGCAGCGACAGGGCGCTGCGCGCCGGTTTCAGAAATCCGCCGTCGTCCTTCGCCAGGAGGCCCGCCTTGAGGAGCTTCTGGACCCAGAAGTGGACGACGCTCTTGGAGCGCACCCCCAGAAGATCGATCATTTCGGCATAGGTGGGCATCCGCCGGTTTTCCCGGTGGAAGCCGGCGACCTTCCCCTCCACACCCCTGAGCGTCCGTCTCTCCATTTTCATAGGCCTCCCGATGCTCACCGCTTTGCGGTAGTCCTGAACCCCGGCTTCCTTTGCGCTCGGGACATTTTTCCGACCCTGCACCTCCTCGCTGCGCTGCGAAGGCAAAACTCGCGCTGATGCGCTCAAACAGCTGCCTTCGCTATCGCTCCGCTGCGGGGGCAGGGTACCCCGGAAAAATCTCCAATCGCGCTCCCGGAAGCCGATGTTCAAGGCTGCCGTATCGTGTACCCTCCCGATGCTCACCGCTTTGCGGTAGTCCTGAACCCCGGCTTCCTTTGCGCTCGGGACATTTTTCCCCTTGCCTTTTTCCGGCTTCAGGTATAATAGAACCATCGTTCTATTGTCAAGGAATTTTTTGGGTCGCCGGTCCGGTTTTGAAAAATCCGCGAAGTCGTCATTGACAGGGCGGGGGAAAAAGAGTTAGCTTACACCGTTTTATCGACGGCACGGGGATGTGCCCGGCCGGATGCCGCGGGAGGAGGTGCCCCCTGTACAGAAAATTCATCGTGCTGGCGGCCACGGGCCTCGGGAGCGGCTACGCCCCCCTGGCGCCGGGAACGGCGGGAACGCTGGTCGGCATCCCCCTGTTTCTGGCCTTCTCGATCCTGCCCTGGCCCCTCTGGCTGCTCTCGGTGGTCGCCTTCACCTGCCTTGCCTGGCACGTGTCGGATGCGGCGGAGGGCCTATTCGGCCGGAAGGACGCCCGGTGCATCGTCATCGACGAGGTGGCGGGGCTCCAGTGGAGCCTCTTTCTGGTTGCGCCGACGGCGCTGCATGTGGTCCTGGGGTTCTTCCTGTTCCGCCTGTTCGATATCGTAAAGCCGTTCCCCGCGCGGCTCTTCGAAACGCGGCTGCCGGGGGGCCTGGCCGTGGTGGCGGACGATGTGGCGGCGGGCCTTTATGCCAACGCGGTTCTGCAGATCCTGATCCGCCTGGCCGGGGTGTGAGGCTGCGGGATCTTTCATTGGATGGATCCGATTTTCGAATCGCGTAAAGGCCTCGATCTGGGCTTGCGACGTTTTGCCGTTGTATGGAGATAAATGATGAAAATCGGTATACTGACCATCGGAAACGAGTTGACGAGCGGACGGATTTCGGACACCAATTCCGCCCTCATCGCCCGGGCCATGCAGGAGCAGGGATGGGCGGTGGCGGCGATGCTGTCGGTGGGCGACGACGATGCGGTCATCCGGGACGCCCTGGAATTTCTGCTGGAGCGCGCCGAGGCGGTGATCGCCACGGGCGGCCTGGGCCCCACGGCGGACGACATCACGACGGCGGCCTTCGCCCGGGCTTTCGGCCTGTCCCTGTACACGGACGAGGGGGTCCTGGCCCATGTCCGGGAGCTCTTTGCCAGGCGCCGGCTCGCCTGGACGGAGAACAACGCCAAGCAGGCCGTCTTTCCGCAGGGGGCGCAGATCATCGCAAATCCCACGGGCACGGCCGCCGGTTTTGCCCTCCGGCGCGCCGGCAAAATCGTTGCGGTCATCCCGGGCGTCCCGGCCGAGGCCCGCAGGATGCTTCCCGACGGGGTCATCCCGCTCATCCGGGAGGCCTTCTCCGAGGCGGCCCTCCACGTGGAGACATTGACCTTCAAGCTCTTCGGCATTCCCGAGGCGGCGGTGGATGCGGCGCTGGCCGATGCGGATCTGCCGGGCCTGGGCCTGGGCGTGGGATTCTACCCGAACTTTCCCGAGAACCACCTCGTCCTAACGGCGCGGACCGCCACGGCCGGCGAGGCCGGCGCCCGTCTGCGCGCGGCGAGAGCGGTGGTGGAGGCGAGGCTCGGCCCACACATCTTTGCCCACGGGCAGGAGACGCTCGAAGGGCTCGTCGCCCGCATGCTTACCGAAAAGGGGCTGTCGCTCGCCGTGGCGGAATCCTGCACGGGAGGCCTGATCACGGACCGGCTCACCGATGTTCCGGGCAGCTCGGTGTTTCTCGAACGGGGCGTCGTTACCTACAGCAATGCCGCCAAAACGGGCCTGCTGGGCGTCCCGGAAGCGGTGATCGCAGCCCACGGCGCGGTCAGCGAAGAGACGGCGCGCCTCATGGCCGAGGGCGTCCGGCGGTTGGCGGGCACCGACCTGGGCCTTGCCGTGACGGGGATCGCGGGACCTGCCGGCGGGACGGAGGCAAAACCGGTGGGGACGATCCACGTGGCGCTGGCCGACGGCGCAAGAACCCTCTGCCGCCGTCACGCCCTGCGCTGGGACCGCAGGAGGAACAAGATCGCCGCCGCCCATACCGCCCTGCTGATGCTGCTGCACCATCTGTCGGGGGATCGCGGCGATGACCGCTGAAGGAAAAATCCGGTCCTTTCTGGCGCTCGAACCGCCGGAAGAGGTCCTCGGGCAGATCGCCTCGATCCAGGACCGCCTGCGGAAAGTCCTGCGGGGCGATATCCGCTGGGTCCGGCCGGAGGGGATTCACCTGACGCTCCGGTTCTTCGCCGGAATCAGCCCGGACGAAGCGTCGGATGTGGGAACCGCCGTCGGGAAGGCGGCGGATCAGGAGAGACCCTTTTCCCTTGCCGCGGGCGGCCTGGGCCTGTTCCCCGATCCCCGGCGTCCCCGCGTTCTCTGGCTGGGCCTGGGCGGCGACGTGGAGCGGCTGCTCGCCTTCCAGAGGAGGACCGAGCAGGCGCTTGTGCAGATCGGTTTCCCCCGCGAGGAGCGCCCCTTTCGACCCCACCTCACCCTGGGGAGGATCCGGACCGCCCGGGGGCTTGCGGACCTGGCCCGGGCGCTGGAAAAGAGCCAGGAATATGCGGCGGGGCGCTTTGTCGCCCCGGGGCTGGCCCTGATTCAGAGCAGGCTGACGCCGGGGGGCGCCCTGTACACCCGGTTGGCATGGTTTCCTTTTTCGGGAAACACCGCCAACCCGTGAAGCGCGCCATGGCCGGGAGGGCATCGCGGGTGTCCCGCGCTGCGGGCCGGACGCCTCATTCCGATCCGGGGGCGGCCGCAAAAGCGAGCCCCGGAGCAGGGCGTAACCACCCCGTCGGCGAAACGAAGATATGGCGACGCGGCGGTGTAGCGGAGGAGAACGCAAGTCGAAGCAGGGCGCGATAAGAGGAACACCAAAAGGGGAGGTAAGGCCGAAAGGCTGGCGAACATGGGGTCGGCACAGAGAAAACCATCGACGATGGCAAGGGAGGGGGTTATGGGAACGGACACAGACAGAGGAAAAGCGGTCGAACTGGCGATCACCCAGATCGAGAGGCAGTTCGGCAAGGGGGCGATCATGCGGCTGGGCGGCGGGGAGGTGATCTCCGATATCCCGGCGATCTCCACGGGATCGATCAGCCTGGACATGGCGCTCGGGACGGGAGGGGTTCCCCGCGGACGGATCATCGAGATCTTCGGGCCGGAATCGGGGGGAAAAACCACGCTGGCCCTCCACATCGTGGCCGAGGCGCAGAGGCAGAACGGGCTGGCCGCCTTCATCGACGCGGAACATGCCCTCGATGTGGCCTACGCGCGGAAGATCGGCGTCAACACGGACGACCTGCTCATCTCCCAGCCGGACACCGGGGAGCAGGCCCTCGAGATCGCCGAAACCCTCGTCCGGAGCGGGGCGCTGGACACCCTCGTGGTGGACTCGGTGGCCGCCCTCGTCCCCAAGGCCGAGATCGAGGGGGAGATGGGGGACGCCCAGATGGGGCTCCAGGCGCGCCTCATGTCGCAGGCCCTGCGGAAGCTGACGGGCAGCATCAGCAAGTCGAAAACGACGGTGATCTTCATCAACCAGCTCCGGATGAAGATCGGCGTCTTCTTCGGGAATCCCGAGACGACCACAGGGGGAAACGCCCTCAAGTTCTACTCGACGATGCGCCTCGACATCCGGAAGGTGAACGCCATCAAACTCGGCCAGGACGTGATCGGCTTTCGGACCAAGGTCAAGGTCGTCAAGAACAAGGTCGCGCCCCCCTTCCGCGAGACGGAATTCGACATCATCTTCGGAGAGGGCATCTCCAGGGAGGGGGATGTGCTGGACCTGGCCGTGGACAAGGGGATCATCGAGAAGAGCGGCGCCTGGTACTCCTACGGGGGCGAGCGCCTCGGCCAGGGCCGCGACAACACGCGGATCTTCCTGAAGGAGCATCCCGAGACCTTCGTACAGGTCGAAAAGGACGTTCGCGAAAAGCTCGGGTTGAAGCCGAAAGGAGCAGCGGCTAAGGAAAATGTGAAATAAAGTATGAAAATCGTCTCCCCGGAGCACGCATTGGAGATTTTTCGAGGCCCCCTGCCCCCGCAGCGCGGCGTCCGCAAAGACGATGGTTTGAGCGCATCAGCGCGCGTTTCGTCTTTGCGGCGAAGCGAGGAGGTGCAGGGTCGAAAAAATATCCAGCGTGCGGAGAAGGGGATGATTTTCATGGTAACCGAAGGCATCTGGTGATGAACGACGATCCGCTGCGCGAAAAGGCCGAACAGAAGGCCTATCGCCTTCTTGCCCTGCGGGCGCACAGCGAGAGGGAGCTGCGGGGAAAACTCGCCCGGGGGGGATTCGCGGCGCCGGTGATCGCCGGGGTGATCGAGAAGTGTCGGGCGCTCGGCTATCTGGACGACGGCGCCTTTGCCCGGCAGCGGGCGCGGGAGCTGGCGGTCAGCCGCCTGGCGGGGGACCGGCGGATTGCCGTCGACCTTGGCGAGCGGGGGATCTCCGAGTCGCTCTGCAGGGAGGCGATCGCGGAGGTGCGCCGGGAGATCAGCGAGGAGGCGGCGGCCGAGCGTCTTCTGCGGAAGAAGGCCGGGGGAAGGGCGATCGCCGGCATGGACCGCCGGGAAAAGCAGCGGCTGGCCCGAAGCCTGATGGGAAAGGGGTTTCCGGCGGGCCTCGTGATCAGAACATTGAAACAAACAGGGGAGGACGCGGTTCATGCCGACGAAGGGGAGTGAGATCCGAGAGAGTTTCCTGACATTTTTTGAAGGGAAGGGGCATACGCGGGTGGCCAGTTCCTCCCTCGTGCCGAAGGACGATCCGACGCTCCTTTTCACGAATGCCGGCATGGTCCAGTTCAAGAACTGCTTTCTCGGTCTGGAGGAGCGCAGGTACCGCAGGGCGGTCACGTCCCAAAAGAGCGTCCGGGCGGGGGGCAAGCACAACGACCTGGAGAATGTGGGGGTGACGGCGCGCCACCACACCTTCTTCGAGATGCTGGGGAACTTCTCCTTCGGGGACTACTTCAAGAAGGAGACCATCGCCTGGTCCTGGGAGTACCTCACGGAGGTCATCGGACTGCCCAGGGAGAGGCTCTGGATCACCATCTACCGGGACGACGACGAGGCGTTCGCGATCTGGCACAAGGAAATGGGCGTGCCGGCGGAGCGGATCGTCCGCATGGGCGAGAAGAGCAACTTCTGGATGATGGGCGAGACGGGCCCCTGCGGCCCCTGTTCCGAGATCCTCTACGACCAGGGGGCGGGGACGGGCTGCGGACGGCCGACCTGCAACGTGGAGTGCGAATGCGACCGGCATCTGGAACTCTGGAACCTCGTGTTCACCCAGTTCGACCGCGACGCCTCCGGCAAACTCACCCCGCTGCCGAAGCCGAACATCGACACGGGGATGGGGCTGGAGCGGCTGGCGGCGGTGATCCAGGGGGTGACGAGCAACTACGAATCCGACCTCTTTTCCGGGATCATCCGTTTCATCGAAAAGATCAGCGGCCGAACCTATAAGGAAAAAGAAGAAGACGATGTCTCGATCCGCGTGATCGCCGACCACAGCCGTTCGATCACCTTCCTGATCGGCGACGGCGTCCTGCCGGGCAACGAGGGGCGGGGCTACGTCCTGCGGCGGATCCTGCGCCGGGCGGCGCGCCACGGGAAGCTCCTGGGGATGAACCGGCCCTTCCTCCACGAGGTGGCCCAGGTGGTCATCGACCAGATGGCGGAGGCCTA
>JBFMBA010000366.1:0-5878 GCA_040755475.1 Thermodesulfobacteriota bacterium | reverse complement strand
CCTTTCTGGAGCAGGACGGCCGCCGGGACGGGCGTGGCCGTCAATACCATCGCCACCACGGTGCCCAACTCGGGTCTGCCGCCGGGATTCGCCATTCCCACCGCCCCCGGGGGGGCGGCGGTCGCCCGGCTGCACATCGGGCCCAACAACCTGGTGGCCATCAACGGCGCCGCCGGCGCCGCGCCGGGATCGAAAACAATCACCTACACCCTGGCCGCCGCCGTGACGATACCGGTCGGCATGATGGCCTACGCCAACCTCGCCTTTCCGACGACGGGGAGCAATCAGACGATCACCAGAGGCTCCGCGGCGACGCCCCTGGTGCTCAACATCAACGGCCTGGGCGCCATCCCGGCGAAAAACGGCTCGTTCATGGATTACACCACGGGCAGGCTTTACGACTACCGGACGGCCCGCCTGGTGGGCAACACGGTCCAGCTGGAGAACCTGAACTGGCAGGGGGCCTCCTCCACGTCAACCATTGCGGCGGGCACCTATCTGATCTTCTCGCAGTCGGTCCGCATCGACAGCACGGGGGAACACCTCCAGGCACAGAAGGCCCAGACCGATTACCTGACCCTCTTCAGCAGCACCTCGTCGATGGGGGGACCGCCGCAGAACTATGTGCCGAAGGACCTCACACCCGCCGAAAGCGGGTTCACAAACAACCTCAATGCCCTTGACACCAGCAAAAGCGGGAACCGGATCGTTGTCCAGGGATACATCGCCACCGGCGGGACGCACTCCTACTGGGCGGCCTTCCAGCGGCTGGGCGAGGCCGCCAACCGGTTCCTGGACCCCGAAGGGGGGGGCGACTACATCGGCTTCCACGTGATTCCCATCGCCAGCGACATCAGGGAAAATCTCAGGAACAGCTGGCTGCAGTATCACAACCTCAGCTACGACGTGCAGATCAAGATGGGCTGGGACTATACCCTGGACTTCGCGGCGCAGGGCATCACCTTCCGGTGGCACGAAAGCCCGCTCTTCGAGGGGGTGGTCCCCCCGGGGAACGACCCCTACCGCTACTACCAGGGTTACGGGCTCACCTTCATGCGGTATGAAAAGTCCAACCGGAGCGACGTGGATTACATTCCCAACAACGTCAAGCCGGTGCCGGGCGGCGTTTTGAAAGACAAGCTCCTGCTGGTCCTGTGGGAACAGAAGGTGACCGCCGCCGGCGTGCCGACGAAGGACTGGCTGGCCTATGCGGTGCTGGGGGACCCGCGGGATTACCCAGGCGGCCCTCCCGGGAGCACCAGCGCCCACGTCGTCACGCCGCCCGCACATCGGAATCCGGACGATCCCGACCAGAAGGTGACGGGAAACCAGGGGGTCTGGTACGACGGACGCCTCAACGACAACGCGTCGATCGTGGTGCGCGTCGAAGACACGTTCGTCACCACGGCGGGGGTGACGACGCGCTACAACGACGTCAAGGCCTTTTACGGCGACGCCTCGACGTACACGAACTGGACGGGCGACAGCCGCACCAAGGACGCCGTCGCCACGAACAAGCAACGGGACCGGTACTACCCCTCCTGGCTGCAGGTGGGCAACCCGGGACAGACCCTTCCCGTCATCAATCCCGCATGGCCCACCAACCAGTTCGGCCTGACCGGAAACACGATCGCCTACTGGTACAACAACCTGACGACCTACGATTTCTTTTCGCTGACCAGCAGCACCCCCACGGGGCCCTATAACACCGTCACATGGGTGACAAACAGCTCCCCCCGCGCGGGATTTTCCCCGGTGAATCTGCTCAACGACCACAGCACCATACGGACCACGGACTACGTTCTGGACGCCTACCCGAGCGGCCGAAGCGAGATCGGCCTGGTCGGGATGGGCAACTTCTATACGAGCGGCGGCTATCCGATCACCGTCGCCTTCGATGATTTCTACATCCAGATTCTGGGAGGGTACTGACATGAAAGGGATCCGAAGCGGGATGAAGCAGATGCCTTCGCTCCTTCTTGCCGCGATCCTGTTCCTTCCGTGCCTCTGGCTGCCGTCCCCGGGCCATGCCCTCATGGCGCTGCCCGATGTGGGCATCGATTACCACACGATGAAGGTGATCCGGGCGGAAAAGCTGGCAGAGGCAGGCATGACAGGCGCCCGGAACGGCGATGCGGTTTCCATGCGCCTGTCTTCCGGGGAGGGGCGGATCATCTTCAGGAACCTTCGGACGAACGAGGAATGGACCTATCCGCCCGAAAGCCCGAAGGGCAAGACGAAGTAGGACAGCCGCTGCGCCTGGTTACCCGTCGATCAAACCGAGAAAGCGCGCCACGAGGTCGGGATTGAACTCGGTACCGCTGCCGTTCCTGAATATCTGAGCAATCCGGTCGTGGGGAAGGGATTCCTGCCGGTAGGGCCTGATCGTCCGCAGGGCATCGTAGACATCGGCGATGGCAATGATCTGGCTGGCGATGTGCTGCGCCCATCCGCCCCTGACGCGGGGATAACCGCTTCCGTCATACTTCATGTGGTGCTCGAAGGCGGCCAGGGCGGCCAGGTCGGGAATGTTCGCCTGCTCCATCAGCCGGACGGCGCCCTGCAGCGCGTGTGCCTCCATGACCTGTCGCTCGTCGGGTGTCAGGGAACCGGGCTTCGCCAGGATCGCCTCGGGCGTGTTGACCTTCCCCGTATCGTGAAGGATCGCCGCCACGCCCATGTGGTGGAGGTCGGCGCCCTTGAAACCCAGGTGCTCGGCGAGATAGAGGGTCAGGATGCCGACATTGGACGCGTGGGTGAAGGTGTATTCGTCGTTCGATTTGGTCTCCGCCAGGAGCCGCAGGGGATTCGACTCCCTGCGGAGATTTTCCATGAAATGCCGGACGATTTCATCCGAGTCCGCCATGTTGATTCTTTTGCCTTCCAGCGCGTCCCCGAAGATGCTCCTGAGCCGCTCTTCAGCGCTCAGCGGCTCCAGCTGATGGACCGCTTCGTTTTCCGCAGACGGGGAATCGTCATCATCTCCGTCCCCGTGGCTGCCCTCCCGGATCTCGAGCTTTCCAAACCGGATGGACCGTGCCGGGCGCATCTGCGGGAGGGTTGCCATGGACAGGTGCCGGATGAAGGCATCGAGCTCGGCAAGGGAAAGGCCTTTCATCCATGACACGCGCTCGATCGCATTGTCTCTGAAGATCTGAAGGAGGGCCGTTTCGCTGGCGCCGGCAAGGGGCAGCGGCCGTTTGTCGATCATGAAGCCGTCGCCGATCAGCAGCAGGGTGATTTCTTTTTTCCGGACAAAGAGTTCATCGATCAGGTGGTGGAACTGCCCGATCGCGTTCAGAACCACAGGATGGTCCTCGGGATAGACGGCGGCGTTCTGGACGGCTGCCGTGAACTGGGTCACCATCCGGCTGATCGCTCTTTGAAACGCCTCGGGATCCATGGTCTAATTCTTCCCTTTCCTCAGTATCTTCGAGCAGCTCGCCCGGATCTCCTGGTTACGGGATCGCCTTCCCATTTGCAGCAGCCGCCGGATCTGATTTTTCGGGAAATGATGGAGATGCCGGTACAGTGCGGCCTTCGTCCGTGACAATCGCTTCGGGGACAGGGTGATCCATGCCGCCGCGACCCGCTCCAGGTGGGGGATGACCGAAGGATTTTTTGTCATGGCCAGTTCGCCGGCGATCCATTCGTTCAGTCTGGCAGCCTTCTCGGGAATGAAGAAGGTCCTGAGCTGGGCTGTGAGATCCCCCAGCAGATCGGGGAACCCGTGGCGGCAGGCCAGGCTGACGGCCTCCAGAACCTCCTGTTGGTTGTCGGCAATCAGGCTCTTGCGAAGCAGACCGGTCACGGAGGGGTCACCGAAGGCGATGAGCGTCTTGAGGACTTCCCGCCTGACCGTCCATTCTTCGTGATCGAAGAGGTTTTTCCAGGACGGCACCGAGGAGCGGTCGGATATGTCGCGGATGAGCGCCAGCAACCGCACGATGGTGCGCGGATCGCGTCCGGACAAACGCTTCACCGCCTCGTCGTCGGCGCTCCTTCCAAACCCTTTCATAATGCCGACGATCGCCGGCGGCGAAGGGCCCTTCGGGTCCAGATAGAGATCAAAAAGCCAGGCGAGGTTCTGAAGCCCGCCGGAGATGAGAAATGAGGTCAGTTCGTCGGGCTTTTCCGTCCCCTTGATGATCAGTGGACCGACGTGCCTGGCGATGGTTTCCCTCTCCGAAAGGGATCGCAGAAGGGACAGGGCGCTTTGACGAACCGCTTCCGCCTGCTTTTCGCGGAGATGACGGTGGAGGGTTTCCGTCAGGGAGACCAGAAAGAGGAACTGTCCCTCCTGCAGGAGCAGCGGAAGGGAGCGCGACAGTTTTCCCGAGAAGGCAGCGTATTGATCGGCCGTGACCGGGGCGTCCATCATGGAATGGATCAGGCGGCAGATCCGGAGATTGATCTGCTGCGGGGTGAGGGTGCTCAGGTACTGGTCAATGGGGAATCGGGCGCGTTCGCCTTCCCGGCCGGAATCAGCAGTGACCGAGGCCTTTTTCAATAACCGGTCGTACGCCTCGGGTACATACTCCTCGTATTTCTCGCGCTTGAGCAGGGTCTGCATCTCTCCGGCTGACAGATCCGCTTCCGTGCCCCCATCGGGCGAAGGGGGCGCGTCGGCACTGCCCGTCATTCTCTGCAGGAGATGGCTGAGCGCGGGCGAGATCTGGGCGCCCTCTTCCTCGGTTCGCCGCATCAGCTCACGGAACATCTCCTTCGGAAAGCAGCCCAGGTGCTCCCGGGTGAACGCCGTCTCGGGATGGAGGGCCATCTGCCTTTCCAGGACGTCGATCATCTGGTTCTGCAGATCGGGATGAAAGGAGGGGAAGAGGAAGCCGAGGCCCGCCAGGGCTTGAAGTTGCTGCGCCTGTACCTGATCCCCCCGTTGCATGGCGGAAAAGTATCCGTAGACCATCTTCTCATACTCGATCACCGCCGAAGGCCAGTGCCTGCGCTCCTTGTTGAGAAGCGCAACCGCAGCTGCCGGGTCGGGCTTTCCCGGCTCCGTGACGGCGGCGCCGGTCCGGCCCAGGTCCCAGGCCTCCGCCCCCAGCAGGGCAAGGAACCCCCGCGGAAAACGCTCATCGCCAGTGCCCTGGCCGACCCCGGTTCCGGTGCTCTCCTTTCGCTGGCCCCCCCGAAAACGGTCCGAGTCGATGACCTGGACACTGATCCCCCTGATCCCGGCGCGTTCAAGGGCGGATTCGATGGTACCCATGGCCCAGATATCCGCCGGTTTTGCCGACAGAATACGGCTGAACGCCACCAGGTCCTGCTTCGTGAGATGGCTGTGCAGGGTGAAGGAGAGAATGCGCAGATGGTTCAGACAGCGGGCGTAATCCTGAAAGGCGCGATCCTTGCGCTCTTTGTCCGGCGCCGTTTCGCCGAAGAAGAGGGAATCCCCGGCAAACCCGATGGGCAGTTCGGTCTTTTCCCCGAGGCGCTGCCGTATCAGGTCAAAGGCGGCGTCCGCGCACTCCGTGATGCGGACATGGCCGGGCGGGTACATCCCCACATTCATCCGGATCCGGTTGAGCGCCATGATGACGTGCAGGAGCTCTCGGGGGCCGGACACCGGGACACCGGCGACCGGCCTTCCGGCGACGGCTTCCTCTTCTTTTGCGATTCCTCTGGAATCACCCATGGATGGACCTGACAAGGGGTTTTGGGTTGTATGAGTGGAGCGGGGGAAGTATATCGGGCGGGCCGGCGGCCGTCAAGATAATTCCGATTAAAATGTCCTTGACAGGAGGCGTCCGCCTTCGTAACATCCTGCGCGGCGCGGGCCCCGCGGGGGCATGGTGCGCCGCGCGGGGCGGCGATAGGAATAGCCGCCCGTGGTGGATGGTCGCCGATGAAAAGAAAACTG
>JBFMBA010000365.1:0-6068 GCA_040755475.1 Thermodesulfobacteriota bacterium | reverse complement strand
GGACGGGGTGGGTGCAGCAGACGGAAACCGCGACGGCCCCGTTCTCGTAAAGCGCCTTGGCGGACTGGACGACCGTCCCGGCGGTGTCGATCATGTCGTCCAGAATGATCACCCTCTTGTTCTTGATGTTTCCGATGATATTCATCACCTGCGCCTCGTTCGGCCCTTCCCGGCGCTTGTCGATGATGGCCAGGCTGGCGCCCATGCGTTTGGCAAAGGCCCGGGCGCGTTCCACGCCGCCCGTATCGGGCGAGACGATCACGATGTCTTCGCCGTGATAGTGCTTCTTGATGTAGTCCAGAAGCACGGGGGTGGCAAAGAGGTTGTCCACGGGGATGTTGAAGAATCCCTGAATCTGGCCGGCGTGAAGATCCAGCGCCAGGACGCGGTTGGTCCCGGCCTGGGTGATCAGGTCGGCGACCAGTTTGGCCGTGATCGGCGCGCGGGGCGTCACCTTCCGGTCCTGCCGGGCATAACCGTAATAGGGAATCACCGCCGTGATGCGGTCCGCGGAGGACCGGCGGGCGGCGTCGATCATGATCAGAAGCTCCATCAGCGTCACGTTGACTGGAGAGCAGGTGGGCTGAATGATGAAGACATCCATGCCGCGGACGTTTTCGTTGATCTCCACCCGGGTCTCGCCGTCGGAAAATGCGGTCACATGGGCCTGCCCAAGGGAAATACCGAGATTTTCGCATATTTTCCTGGCAAGCTGGACATTCGCGTTTCCGGAAAACACCCTTATCTTTTCGAGCATCTGAAGTCCTTTGCCTCAAAGAGTTCGTTGGCTGGGGCGGGAGGATTCGAACCTCCGAATGCAGGATCCAAATTCCTGTGTCTTACCGCTTGACGACGCCCCAAGAAAAACAAAATCGCGCATGACCGGACAGCGCCCGCTGACCCCCCGCTGACCCGCGGAAAAGCAGGCGTCCGCTCCCGTTTCTGCCTACAACGCCCGTGCCAGAAACAGGGACCAACGGTTATTCCGGCTCTCTTCCCGCAGGGCGTCCCCTGCCGCCGCGGCCGAGGACTCGTCCCCGAAAACACCGAAGACCGTCGGCCCGCTCCCCGACATCAGGGCGCCGGCGGCACCGCAGTCCCGGAGCAGGGACTTCATGCGCTCCAGAACGGGATGTGACCGTATCGTGACCGTTTCCAGGTCGTTGGTCAGACCCTGTGTCAAACGATCCATTGTATCAAAACGGGGGATGCTATAATTTATTCGGCGGTTTGTCAATTCCAAATTCAGTTCCCGATAGACCCATGGTGTGGAGACGGCAAAGCCAGGATTGATCAGGACAAACCAGAGAGGGGGCAGAGGGGGGGCTTCGGTGAGGCGTTCGCCGATGCCGGTCGCCCAGGCGGCATTCCCGAAAATGAAAAAGGGGACATCGGCTCCCAGCGTGCTCCCTGCAGCCAGCAGCTCGTCGCGGGTCAGGGGGGAGCCGTGCATCTCGTTGAGCGTCATCAGCGTCGTGGCGGCGTTGGAGCTTCCCCCTCCCAGCCCGGCGGCCGCGGGGATGCGCTTGCGGATGGTGATTTCAATGGCCGGACGGACGCCGGCGCGGGAAAAGAACGCGGCTGCCGCCCGGTGTACGATATTGTTTTGATCTTCGGGAAGTGTACTGTCCGGACAGCGGATTGCAATGCCGCCCGCCTCCGGCCGGAAGGCGAGCTCGTCGCACAGGCTGATCCGCTGCATGAGGGAAAGGATGTCGTGATAGCCGTCTTCCCTTCGCCGGAGAACGCGCAGATAGAGGTTCACCTTCGCCGGCGACGTTCTGGTTATCATGTAGCAGTCATTTCCTTGACATACCTCATCCGGAGCTCATAGAGCAGTCTCTCCAGGAGCTGTTTTTCATCCTCGTCGAGATTGCCCTGCGTCTTTGCCTTGAGGATGCTCAGGATGTCGATGGTCTGCTTGGCGGCAGGCAGATTGCGCATGCTCTTCTTCGACACGGGATCGGGGAAGTCGCCGAAATGGTACATGGCGGTGGTGCTGAGCGAAAAAATAAAACCGGCGAAATCGATCTCGGGAAGGGGGCCTGCGCCCGTCTCCCCGGCCTCTTCTTCAGGCGGGGCCTGGGGCTCTTCGACACCGGTGCGGGGGTGCATTTCCGCCGCCGCCCCGGCACCGGGATCTTCGGCCTGCTCGGCCTGCTCGGCCTGCTCCGCCTGCTCCTTGCGCAGGTCACCCGATTCGTCGAACAGGCGGCGGTCCTTGATGACAAATCCCTTTTCCTTGTTCTCTTCGTCCATGAAACCTCCTTGGGTCCCTGCCGGATGACCGGGCCCATCCCGCGATGCCGGCCTTTCATGCGGGACGAGGGATGCAAAGGTACATAACAGACCGGGTTGCCTACGGAAACCCCACACCGGGCGGGGAGCATCGCCCCGTGGGAGGGGAGCCTCGTCCTCTGCCTTCCCTTCGGGAGGGACAGGCGGAAAAGGGCTGGCTCGACGGCGGTTACACCGGCCGCATGCTTCTCAAGCGGGCAACCCGCTCCTCAACAGGGGGATGGGTGCTGAAGAGGTTCATCAGCGAACGCCCTGTGAGGGGGTTGACAATGAACATATGGGCCGTGGATGGTTTTGCATCCATGGGGATGGCATGGGATGCCCGGGAGAGCTTTTCCAGGGCGCTTGCCAGTCCGTACGGCTTTCCCGATACCTTTGCCCCGCCCGCATCGGCGAGGTATTCCCGGGAGCGGGAGATGGCCATCTGGATGATCGTAGCGGCCAGCGGTGCAAGAATGGCCATGAGAATCAGGCCGATGATGCCCCCGCCGCCGCTTCCCCCCTCCTCGCTGTCGCGGCTCGACCCGCCGAACATGGCGGCCCACTGGGCCATGTTGGCGAGCAAGACGATGGCCCCGGCCAGCGTCGCGGCGATGGAACCGATAAGGATGTCGCGCTGCTTGATATGGGTCAGTTCATGGGCGATCACCCCCTCGAGTTCATCCCGGTTGAGGATCCGGAGGATGCCCTGGGTGACCGCCACGACCGCGTGATGCTCGTCGCGGCCGGTGGCGAAGGCGTTCGGCGTGTCGTCGGGCACCACATAGACCCTGGGCATGGGCAGCGAGGCCTTCAACGCCAGGTTTTTGACCATCGCGTAGAGCTCCGGCGCCTCGCTTTGCGTCACCTCCTGTGCCCGGTACATTCTGAGGACCAGTTTGTCTGAGAACCAGTAACTTCCAAAATTCATCACCATGGCGACAATAAAGGCGATGATAACCCCGTTCTGGCCGCCGAAGAATCCGCCGATGAGCATGAGCAGGCCCGTGAGTGCGCCCAGAAGGATTGCCGTCTTGATCGTATTCATCTTTTTTCTCCTGATAATGGCATGATTCCGTGGTATATGACACCCCGGTCCGGCGGCCGCCGCCGGCCCGGGAACATGGGGTCAGCGTTTTCGGAACAGGATCTTGCCATCGTCGCTGTCGATCAGGATCTGGTCGCCTTCGGCGAAGGAACCCTCGAGCAGCTGCATGGCCAGGGCATCCAGGACCTGTTTCTGAAGCACCCGCTTCAGCGGTCTGGCGCCGTAGACGGGGCTGTAGCCCTTTCGGACTATATCCGCTTTGGCGGCTTCTGTCAATTCCAGGATCAGCTTTCGTTCCTGGAGCCGCTTGCGGATGAGCCCGAGCTGGATGTCGATGATCCGCTCCATGTCTTCCATGTCGAGGGAGCGGAAGATGACGATATCGTCGATCCGGTTGATGAACTCGGGCTTGAACGTCGCCTGGAGCGCCTCCATTGTCCGGTTTCGCTTTTCCTCGGCTCCGAGCGAGGGATCCTGCAGCCACATGCCGCCGATGTTGGACGTCATCACGGCGATCGTGTTCTTGAAATCCACCGTCCGGCCATGGCCGTCGGTAAGCCGGCCGTCATCGAGGATCTGCAGAAGGATGTTAAAGACATCCGGATGCGCCTTTTCAATTTCGTCGAACAGGAGGACCGAATAGGGCCTCCGCCGGACGGCTTCGGTCAGGTATCCGCCTTCGTCGTAACCCACATACCCCGGAGGCGCGCCGATCAGCCTGGCCACCGAATGCTTCTCCATGAATTCGGACATGTCGATCCGGATCATGGCCTGCTCGGAATCGAACATGAACTCGGCGAGCGCCTTGGCCAGCTCGGTTTTTCCCACACCCGTCGGTCCGAGAAAAATGAAGGAACCGATGGGGCGGTTGGGGTCCTGCAGACCCGAGCGGGCCCTGCGGAGCGCGCTGGAGACGGCGGCAATCCCCTCGTCCTGACCGACCACCCGCTGCCGGAGCCTCTCCTCCATGTGGATCAGCTTCTGGACGTCGCTCTCCAGCATCCGGGAGACGGGAATGCCCGTCCAGTTGGCGACGACCCCCGCCACATCCTCCGAATCCACCTCCTCCTTGAGCATCCGGCGGTTCTTCTGCGTTTCCGCCAGTTTGTTGTTTCCCTCCTCCAGCTCCTTGCCCAGTTCCACGAGCGTTCCGTAGCGGATCTCGGCGGCCCGGGCCAGGTCGCCCGTTCGCTGGGCGTTCTGCTCCTCGGTCTTGAAGGATTCGATCCGGCCCTTGATCGCCTGGATCTTCTTGATGGTCTCCTTCTCGTTCGCCCAGTGCAGCTTCATCTCATCCATCGACTCGCGCAGGAGGGCCAGTTCCTTTTCGATCTTCTCGCGCCGCTCCACGGAGGTGCGGTCCGTTTCGTTCTTCAGCGACTGCCGTTCGATTTCGAGCTGGATGACGCGGCGGTCGAGGGTATCGATCTCCGCGGGCATGCTGTCGAGCTCGATCCGCAGGCGCGAGGCGGCCTCATCGACCAGGTCGACCGCCTTGTCGGGCAGGAAGCGGTCGCTGATGTACCGGTCGGAAAGGGTGGCAGCGGCGATAATGGCCGCATCCTTGATCCGGACGCCGTGATGGACCTCGTAGCGCTCCTTCAGGCCCCGGAGGATCGCGATCGTGTCCTCCACGGAAGGCTCCTTCACCATGATGGGCTGGAACCGGCGTTCGAGGGCAGGGTCCTTCTCGATATGCTTGCGGTACTCGTTGAGGGTGGTGGCGCCCACGCAGCGCAGCTCGCCCCTGGCCAGGGCGGGCTTGAGCATGTTCGACGCATCGACGGCGCCTTCGGCCGCACCGGCCCCCACCACCGTGTGGATCTCGTCGATGAACAGGATGATCTCCCCCTGCGAGGCGGTGACCTCCTTCAGGACCGCCTTGAGCCGCTCCTCGAATTCCCCGCGGTACTTCGCCCCGGCGACCAGGGCGCCGATATCCAGGCCGATCACCCGCTTGTCTTTCAGGTTCTCGGGCACGTCGCCGTTGATGATCCGCTGGGCGAGCCCCTCCACGATCGCCGTCTTGCCGACGCCGGGTTCGCCGATCAGCACGGGGTTGTTCTTCGTCCTCCGGGAGAGGACCTGCATGATCCGCCGGATCTCCTCGTCGCGGCCGATCACGGGATCGAAGGAGCCGCTTCGGGCCAGCTCGTTGAAATCGCGCGCATACCGTGTGAGGGCCTGGTATTTCTCCTCCGGATTGGGATCGGTGATCCGCTGGTTGCCGCGGATCTCCACCAGGACCTTGAAGATGGCGTCCTTCGTGATGCCGCTGGCGCCCAGTATCCGTCCGACGGGACTCCCTTTTTCCTCGGCCATGGCGATCAGAACGTGCTCCGCGCTCACATACTGATCGGTGAGGCGCGCCGCCTCGGTAATGGCGGTGTCGAGGACCTTGTTCAATGCAGGCGTCATGTAGGTCTGCCCGCCCGCCGCGCCTTCGACCTTGGGCATCTTGTCGAGGGCCCTGCGGACTTCCGCCTCGATGCGGCGGGGCTCGGCGCCCAGCTTCTTTATGATTTCAGCGACGATCCCTTCCGGCTGCTTCACGAGCGAAACAAACAGGTGCTCCGCATCGAGGGCCTGATGCCCCTGCTGGCCGGCCAGGGTCTGCGCCTCCTGTATGGCTTCCTGAACCTTCAGGGTAAATTTGTCGAATCGCATGGGTATCTCCTTTGTTTCCAGTCTCGCATACCGCCAGTAAATTAAACACCGGCAAAGGGGTTGTCAAGACAGGCCG
>JBFMBA010000364.1:0-7532 GCA_040755475.1 Thermodesulfobacteriota bacterium | reverse complement strand
AAGTGAAACGGGTGTGCAGGGTTTCCGGGATGCTGATCAGAAGGGGCATCCTGATCAGGATGTCGATGGCCAAAAAAGCGATGAATATGTACTGCGGACCGAGACGGTCCCAGATGATACCCGCAATGAGAGCCAGGCACGCGGCAAGGCTCATCTTGAAAAACCGGTTGATGCCGATCCATCGTCCCATCTTCTCGGGGGGGACCAGCTCCCTTTCGATGGCGGCCACGATAGGCGCGCCGATAAAATAAAAGCCCTGCAGTATTCCCGCAATGACCAGATGACCGGGCGCCGGTGCAAATATGAGCACCAGGTTGGAAACCCAGAAAAGCGGAATGATGATGTAGAGCACCTTCTTTCTGCCGATCCGGTCCGC
Source organism: Thermodesulfobacteriota bacterium (assembly GCA_040755475.1). Classification (GTDB taxonomy): domain Bacteria; phylum Desulfobacterota; class Syntrophia; order Syntrophales; family UBA5619; genus JAKAFS01. The sequence goes on along the minus strand of JBFMBA010000364.1, from coordinate 7,156 downwards.
CCACCTGCCCAATGGAATGGCGAAGACAATCGATGCGAGCGCCGCTCCGGTGACCATCGCCCCCAGGATCAGTTCATCGGCCCCCTTGATCGAGTGGGCGAACACCTGGGTGAAGGGGAATATCATGCCCAGCGGCAACTGGGAGACGGCGGCGATCGCCAGCCATTTCTTCAATTGCCGGTTACCCTTGAGCACCCCGGACACATCCCTGAAGAGGTTCGTTCTGCTGTTTCCGGGCTTGGACCACCTGCGATCCGACAGTTGCGTCTGTACGACCAGAAAAGTGATGAGGGTGATCATGAGGCCGTAAAAGAACAGCGGCCTGATGCCGTCTACATTTACCCCGCCGCCCAGGGAGACCAGCCAGGTGGCCGCCATCGGTCCGGCCATTCCCAGGAGGCCCGCGGCAACGGTTTCGCAGATCATCATGCCGGTAGCCCGGTCCCGGTTGACCAGGCAGTTTCCGCAAATGGTGGCGCAGCTGTGCACGCTGGTGGAAAAGCCCAGCCAGTAGGCAACCATGGCGATGATGGTCATCCACCAGTTTTGGGCCAGGACATAGGTCAGATAGGAGAGGGCGATGAAACCGATTCCGATGAGGTAAATCTTTTTGGGACCGACTCTGTCGATGAACCAACCGGTGAAGAGCGCACCGAATCCGGCGATGAGCATGCCCAGGCTGTTGACGATGCCGAGCTGGGTCCCCGTGGCCCCGAGCGCCACGATATAGATGGACAGGTAGGGAAAGACCATCTGGTAGGCGAGTTTGTCCAGGGATGTGCGCAGGACGGTGACCTTCCAGTCGCGCTCCTGCCTCCGGAGGAAGGAATTGCCGTTTTTCAGAAAGTCCGGCAAAGCACTGCCGGAGGGATGTGACTGATCGCTCAAGGGGTGCGCCTCTCTAGTTCATTAAGGGACGGTTGCAGAGATGACCGATGATGTCCGTAAATAGGCCGAACGCGGACACAGGGACGATATCGTCATTTCTTGTGAGACGGGGGGAGAAATTTCCCCTCCGGCGGCCGGGTGCGCCTGCCGGCGGCAAGGCGGATCGAGTCGGTGGGACAGACCTCGATACAGGTGCCGCAGGCGAAGCAGTCCGGGACGGTCCTGTCCTGCATCAGAATCGCCCCCATGACCGTCGAAGGGCAGGCCTTTTCGCAGGCGCGGCAGCCGATGCAGGTCTCGTTGTGGACGACGATCTTGAAGAGGCTGATTTTCTCCAGAAACCAGCCGACCAGGCCGAAGGGGCAGAAGAAATGACACCAGGGACGGTACACGAAAAGCGAGGCGGTCAGAATGAATCCGATAAAGATCCCGGCCGCAAGGCCGATCGTCGCCGGTTTGTAAATTCGGAACGGATCGATCGTTTCTATCAGATCGGCGGCCCAGGCAAAGGCGGCCCAGGTGAAGATCAGAAAAAAGGCGATCCGGATGCCGTTTGTCCAGTGGAACGGCGGTCGGTACTGCCTCACAATACCCTTCCGGTCTCCCTTGTCCCGGTTCAGGCGGAATATCAGGTCCTGGAGGGTTCCCAGTTGACATCCCCAGGAACAGATGAACTTGTTGGCGATCACGACAAGGAGAAGAAAAACCGTCAGTGCGATCATCCGGGGCGGGAAGATCACCCCTTTGGACCCGTAAAGCGCAATCGCATCCTTTACCGTACCCATGGGGCTGGGGTCCGATCCGAGCAGGATCCCGAAGGCAACGATCGCGCTCAGATACAACACCTTTCGGATGCCGGCGGTGATTTTCTTCCGCCGCATCAGGACAAAGACCGTTGCGAGAAACAGCACCCAGAGCGCGAATTTCAGCGGGATCTTCACCCAGTTCTTGGACTCGTATTCCGCCTCCAGCACCCTGGACCTTGTGATCCTTTCCGCGATATCGCCCCTCGAGAGGTTCAATGTGTCCAGCTTTTTCTCTGTATCTTCCCTGCTCTGCAGTTCAAATGCATTCTTGAGAACGGCGTTCGGCAATGCATTTATCCGGCCGAATTCGGCGATGGTCATGCCGTCCTGAAAGACCAGCGGGACGTCATCGGGTATTTTCTCGGGCTTTCCCTGCCACAGGCCGGAGGCGCCGAGGGATAGCACGATCACGGCGGCGATGAGCGCCGTGAAGGTCAGCCATACCCGTATTGTTGATCTGTTGTCTCTCATTTGTCTGCCTCCCGGGGTGATTCGTTATGGCCGCCCTGTGCATTGTTTGTTTTGACCGTTTTCTCGGTTGCTATGGTACCGGTGTCGGGAGCGGCAGGAGACCCGGCGGACAGGTCCACCGGTGCGTCGTCTGCCATGGCCGGAGCGGTTTCGGCGCTGGTGCCGGGGGAGACGGGAAACTCTGTGGACACGTCCGCAGGCGCGTCAGGTGTCGGGGGAGCCGGTGTATCGGTGCCAGACAGCCAGAGAGGGTGCCGGTGCCTGGCATAGTCGAGACGGACCGCTCCGGTGAAAATCCCGCGGACCATGGGCCGGTTCGGCTTGAGGAGGATGGCGCCGATATGGCCCGCGAAGGCCAGGATGAACAGGATGAAGAAGATGTTGTGGAGCCATGTCGACCAGAACACGAGGGTGTACGAGAGGTCCGGGGCGTAGATGTTCTTGTACGTCTTGATGAGGCCCGTGATGATGATGACGGCCATGATGACGGCCATCCCCAGATAGGCGAGGCGCTGCTCCGGAAGATACTTGTCGAACGGCGGCTCCTCTCCCTTGCCGAAGAAGGTTTTGATCACGGCGACGGAGGCCTTCAGGTCCCCCTTCCGCGGGATCAGCCCGTGATCCTGCAGGAGACCGTGATAGAACAGGTGAAAGAACGCCGCGACGATAAAGACCACGGAGGCGACGTAATGGATGAGAAGCGAGGAGATGAAATCGCCGGACCAGGCAAAACCGGGGATCGCCGTGATCTTGTAGCGGGGGGCGACGGGCAGCTCGAACAGGCCCGACAAAAGAAGGACCAGGCCGGAGAGGGCCAGCGCCCAGTGCTCGGCCAGCTCCAGGTAGCCATGGCGGACGACGCGATTTTTTTCTACATTGATAGACAGGGGCATGATCAGTCCTCCTTCTTCAAGCGGGCTTTTCTTTTGGAGACCAGGGCGAAAGCGCCCGCCACGCCGGCGGCGATGCCGATCGCCGGGGCGGCCAGTACCGCCTTGCCAAGCGAATCGGTGCGGGCCATTCGCCGCTCGGCCGCCGCGAGACCCGGCTCGCCCGGTCCCTTCCGGATCAGCCTGTCCAGTTGGTCGAAAGGTACGGCAGACAGGTACAGGGTGCCGGTTCCCCCGTTTTCCCTCTTCCCGTACAGGTAGCCGCCGATCTTCTTTGCCAGCGCTTCGGCCTTTGCGTAGATCTCCCCGCGGGGGCCGATCGACATCGCCTTCTGCGGGCAGGCCTCGATGCAGGCCGGGGTTTTCCCCTCCTTCAGCCGGTCGCTGCAGAGGTCGCATTTGACCATGACGCCGTTTCCCATGAAGGTCGGCAGGACCTTGAGATAGACCCCGATGCCCGATTGCCGCTGGGGGATCTCCCAGGGGCAGAGGGTCTTGCACTTGGCGCCTCCGAAACAGACTTCCGGATCGATGACGACGGCCCCGTTCTCAAATTTGTGGTTCGCGGCAAAGGGGCAGAGCGTGGCGCAGGCGGGGTTGTCGCAGTGCATGCATCTCCTGGGGATGAAGACGGTTTTTTTTGCGCCTCCCACATCCACCTCCGCCTTCTGGATGAAAATCAGGTTGTAGGGGGTCAGCCGGTGGTCGACCTCCTTTTTCTTTGACCAGTCCTCGATCTTGCGCGTGGGGAAGGGGAGGGGGATCGGGTCCACGGGCTCGGGAAGCCTGCCCGCCTTGATTTTCTTGCACAGGGAAACGCAGACGGGGGCCGGCCGGTCGACGCACCCGTTGCACCGGGTCAGATCGATGAGGGTGGCAAGCTTCCCTTCACCGGCTTCGGCCCTGCGGGGGACCTGGAACGCTCCCGCCGTACCGATCAGCGCCGCCGCGGTCGCGGACTTCAGAAAACGGCGGCGACTCATCTGTATTCTGGCTTTCATGGTTTTCTCCTTTTTCTTTCAGGCCATGTCGATGTACCGGGCGAGGGCCCGCTGGAATTCCATCTTTTTGCGCTGGCGATCCGCGGCCGGCGTATCGGCGGCGGCCGCCAGGCACTGGTCGAGATAGATCCGGACGACCTCCGTGCCCGTCTTCTTGATGGCCGAGGTGACCGCGGAAACCTGGGTCAGGATGTCGAGACAGGGGGCCTGATGCGCCACCATTTTTTCGAGACCGCGGATCTGCCCCTCGATTCTCCGGAGACGGTTGATGATTTTTTTCAGCTCTTTTTCGTTCATGGATACCTCGTGGGGGTATAATACCCACCCGGGGTATAAATGTCAAGAATGATTTTTATGGAAATACCAGGAGCGAAGCGCCGATCACCCCAAGGACCAGCCATGCGACATCTTTTTTCCAGCCCAGCAGGTAAACGAGGCAAACCGCGAACAGGGTCCACGCCTTCCCGTTGACGAGGGATTGGATGCCGAACTGAAGGACGACAAACAGCAGGAGTCCGATGAAGCCGGACAGAAAACCCCGGATCACCGCCTTGACGATCCGGAGATTCCTGATCTTGGCGTGGCCCTGGCTCAGCAGCGTCATGGCCGCCAGCGACGGGGTGAATATGCCGGCCGCGGCGACGACGGCCCCGATGATCCCCTGGACTTTATAGCCGATAAAGGCGGACGTGATGAAGACCGGCCCCGGCGTGATCTGTCCCAGGGCGATGCCGTCGCGGAAGGCCGTCAGGTCGAGCCAGCGCATCCCGTCGACGACGACGCCCTGAATGATGGGAATGGCAGTGAAACCCCCTCCGAAGGCGAAGGAGCCGATCTGGAAGAAGGTGGAAAAGAGGTTCCATGTGCCGTCGACCAGCCAGAAGGTGACGGCGAGCGGAACTGCCGCTGCCGCCGGAGGGAGGAGATCGCGCCACCCGGGCGACGCCGGGGGGGTAATCAGCGGATCCGGGGGCAGCGGACGGCTTTCCGGCACGGTCGTCGCGCCGCTATGAAAGAACATCGCCCCGAGCGCCCCGGAGATAAGGAGAATGCAGAGCACGTTCCACCGCAGATAAAGGATCCCCGCAAATGACAGTGCCGCGATCAAGAGACCCTTGACGCTGTTGAGGTCCTGGCTCTGGAAGACAGATCTGCCCATCATCAGCGTCGCGTTGATCAGCAGTGCCACGACCATCGCCCCGAGGCCCGTGAAGATCGAGTGGACAACTCTCATCTCGCCGAAGGAGAAATAGGCCCATGACAGGACGGTGATGGTCGTCATGGCGGGCAGGACAAACGTGAAGGGCATCAGGATTCCGCCCCACCCGCCTTTCAGCTCACGGCCCACATACCCCATCAGGGTGACGCCCGGCGCCCCCGGCAGGATCTGCGACAGGCTCAGGGCGCTCATGAACGCCTCTTCGGGGATCCACCGCTTTTCATGGACGATGACCCGCTTCATGATCGCCAGAATCGCCGGTCCGCCGTAGCCGACAGAGCCGATGTAAAGAGCCGTTTTCAGAATGTCAAACAAGGTCGGCCGTTTCATGACGTTCCATCACCATCGAAAGGGAAATGGATCCCGAAGGGTTCCACGAAAGCCTTCAGGCTTCATGACATCCATGCTGGTGCAGGTCGCAGGCGGTTCCTGAATCCTTCAGGCTTCCCGCAAGCCAACCTTCGGCAACCGCCTTCACGTCGCCCGAGCACCCTCTCAGAACATCGATCCCGCAACCGCGCAATACGTTCACGGCCCCCTGTCCCATGTTCCCGGCCAGCATCATCCCGACACCCATCTGAGCGAGCATCTGGGCGATGTTCGATTTGCAGCCGCAACCCGCCGGAGCGGAAACCGCCTCCTCCGAAAGGATTGAATTATTTTCATTGACAGTGAATACCGTGAAGTACTCACAGTGACCGAAATGCTCGTCCACTTGGTTCTGGCGCGATGGCACAGCGATTTTTGTAACTTTTTTCATAACCGACTCCTTTTTGTAACAGTATGATTTTACGCATGCTCTCTGCAATGCGGGCAACCCCTTACATTGCGCTTGCCGCAGTCCGGAGGAAATGCCCGGCGGCAGCGCGGACACAGGGCCGGCTCCCCCGTATCGATGGAAACGGGGCCGCCTTCGATCTTCAGGATCTTCCCGTGGACAAGAACGTCGGCAACTTTCCGGCGAGCCGCCCCGATGATCCGGCCGAAAGTCTGCCGCGAAACGTTCATCCGGGAGGCCGCCTGCGCTTGGTAAAGCCCATCAAGGTCGGCCAGGCGAATCGCCTCGTACTCGTCGAGGGTTAAAAACACGACTTCAATAGGCGACAGTGTCGCCCCCTCAGGCTGGAAACAGGTCTTCTCCGGCATGATGCCGATCCGACGGCAGCATTTCGGTCTGGTCATCATCACCCTCCCCGGCATTCATAATAAGCATATGCTCATTACATGTCAAGATCGAATATGGGGGGATGACCAAAATCATTGACAGGAAAGTCATGTCCGCCGATAATTTTCCCTAAGTTCCGCGAAAATACAGCCACATCGTTCCTGTTGGAAGCGGTCGGAGCAATCGTCGGATATCGGTCATTCATTATTTTAACTCTGACCAAGGAGGTGAAAAATCATGGATGCCCTTCGGAGCAAGACATGGTCTCCCTACACCGCCGGCGCGCTGGCCGGGCTTCTGCTCGTCCTGTCCGTGTTTCTCACGGGGAAATACTTCGGTGCCTCGACCACCTTCGTCCGCGCTGCCGGTTTCATCGAGCAGTCCGTCGCACCGGAAAAGGTGGCCGGCATGGCCTATTTCCTCAAGGAGAAGGTGAAGGTCGACTGGCAGTTCCTGTTCGTCGTGGGCGTGCTCTTCGGCTCCCTGGCCTCGGCCTGGCTCTCCAAGGAAGCGCGGGCGGTGGCCGTGCCGCCGATGTGGGAGGGCCGCTTCGGGTCGTCCCGGGTCCGGCGCTGGACGGCGGCCTTTTTGGGAGGCGCCGTTCTGATGTTCGGGGCGCGACTCGCAGACGGGTGACCGAGCGGTCATGGCCTGAGCGGTCTGGCTCAGGGTGCCGTGAGCGGTTACGTGTCGCTGATCTGCTTTTTCCTGGCCGG
>JBFMBA010000363.1:0-8307 GCA_040755475.1 Thermodesulfobacteriota bacterium | reverse complement strand
TGAAGCTATGCTTTAACGCCGGACCGCAGCCGATGGAGGAGTACTTCTCCTTCGCCAAGGAAAACGGATTCCCCTGGATCGAACTGAGCTGCAACAACCCGAACAACTTTCTGGACAAATGGACCCCCGCGCGGATCGACGGCATCAAGCGGCTCCGGGACCAGGCCGGCGTCCGTTACGGACTCCATTCGGCCTCCTTCGTCAACGCCGCCGAGATCGAGCCCACCGTCCGCAAGGCGGTCCAGCGGCACCTGATCGATTATGTGAATCTGGCCCACGATCTCGAGGCCGAATATGTGGTCCTCCATTTCGGCTACCACTTCAGTCTCTTCATGGACCATGTCTTCGAATGCCTGATCAACACCTACAAGCCCGTTGTGGAACTCGCCGAGAAATACGGGCTCCCGATCGGCATCGAAAACATGAACAAGATCCATGAGGAAGCGGAGATCGCCTATCTGGGGGTCACGATCGAAGAGCTGGCGCGGGTATTCAATGCGATCCCCTCGAAGCACTTCGGACTCACCCTGGACATCGCCCACGCGAGCCTGCTTCCGGGCGGATCCGAATCCTTCATCGATGCCTTCCCCGACCGGATCATCAGCGCCCATGTGAGCGACAACGACATGGTCCTCGACCGCCACCTCCCGGTGGGGAACGGAAAGATCGATTTCAAAGGGGTATTCGCGAAGCTCATGAAGATCGGCTTCAAGGGGACCCTGAACATCGAGCTGCCGAAATCGAACGAGGACCGGGCGCTGAGCAAAAGGCGGCTTGAACCGATCCTCGATGAGCTGGGCATCCTGAAAGAGGCGCTCACGCCTTAACCGCGCCGGGCAAGCCCGCCCCCGATGGGAGAGGTCGGCCCGGGGCCGGCCTCTCCGGACCGGTCCCCTGTACCGGGCGGACATTCCCGCCGGAACACCTCGGTCATCGCCTCCGGGGCGGGCGGGCAGATAACAGGAAAAGGTCCTCTCCTATGGCACTCGATACCACCGCGATCGCGGTTGTTCTCGTCGTCTTCGTCTCATCGCTCGTCCGTGCCGTGTTCGGTTTCGGCAACTCCCTGGTCGCCATGCCGCTGCTGGCCATGACCCCGCTCGGCATGAAAACGGTCTCTCCGCTCGTTGCCCTGATCGCGACCATGCTGGCCGTCATGATCCTGGCAAGGGAATGGCGGATCATCGATTTCAGAAGCACCTGGCGGCTCATCGCGGCCACCCTGCCGGGCATTCCACTCGGACTGCTCCTGCTGAAGGGCCCCTATGAAGAGGCCGGCAAGATCATCCTCGCCCTCGTCATAATCGGATTTTCCCTCTACAGCCTGATCCGGCCCCGGTTCAGCGCGCTCCCGCAGGAATGGGCCGCCTATCCCTTCGGTTTTATCGCGGGCATTCTGGGCGGCGCCTACAACTCCAACGGCCCCCCCGTCGTGATCTACGGCACGCTCCGCAGATGGACTCCGGCCCGTTTCAGGGCAAACCTCCAGGGCTACCTGTTCCCGACCAGCGTCATCATCATCGCCGGGCACGGTCTGGGCGGTTTCTGGACGCCGTCCGTGGGATGGTACCTGCTCATCTCGCTGCCCGCGATCCTGCTGGCGGTCTGGCTTGGCACCCGGCTCAACCACAGGATCCCGCAAGGGCACTTCGACCGGTATGTCCACATCCTGCTGATTCTGATCGGATCGCTGCTCCTGGTCAGGACGGTTGCCGCCTGACAGGGGCGAAGCCGGTCCCTGAAATCCGTCCTGCCGGTGCCCCGAAAGCCGCCCCGAAAAGCAGTTGTGAAGGTCGCCATATGAGGATATAATTACACGGGACAGGAGGGAATGACGATGCAGGAGACCGTGTACGGAAGGCTGTGTGAAACACTGGCCAGGCGCCGGGGTCGTTATCCGGGCATGGACATACCCGAGTTTTATGCCCTGGTCGAGGAGTTGTTCTCCCCCGACGAGGCCGCCGTCTACAACGCCATACCGAAGGGCTTTCACCCTGCCGAAACGATGGCAAAGGAGCTGGGGAAACCGGTACCTGAAACGGCCCGGATCCTGGAAGGCATGGCCGACAAGGGTCTCTGCACCGCCGGCTCGTTCGGGGGCGTCACCTACTACGGCGCACCGACCTTCGTGCCGGGGATATTCGAATTCCAGTTCATGCGGGGCACGCACACCGAACGGGACAGGAAAATCGCCCGGCTCATCCGGGACTACAAGGCCGCCGTGGACGCCGCGCAGGGTCCGGTGACGATCACCTACCCCACGACGCGGGTGATCCCCGTCGATGAGAAAATCGATGCCGACAGCACCGTCCACACCTACCATCAGGTCGCATCCTACATCGAAAACATCCACCCCCTGTCCGTCTCCACCTGCTTCTGCCGCCACGAGGCCAAGCTCGTCGATGAAAGGGACGATTGCGGTAACCCCTACGAGGTGTGCATGCAGTTCGGCATGGGCGCCCAGTTCGTCATCGACCGGAAACTCGGCCGGCAGATCACGAAGGAGGAGGCTTTTTCCATCCTCAAAAAATCGGAGGAGGCCGGTCTGGTGCACGCCTCCATCAACCGGCAGGATATCGACTTCCTGTGCAACTGCTGCGCCTGCCACTCCATGATCCTCAAAACCGCCCTTGCGCACCCCAAACCGGGCGTGATTCTCAACTCGGGCTTTCAACCCCGCCACGGGAGCGATCTGTGCACCGCCTGCGGGGTCTGCATCGAGCGTTGCCCGACGGACGCCCTTGCCATGAACGATGCCGAAACCTGGATGCTGGATACGGACCGCTGCATCGGATGCGGTGTTTGCGCCACTGGCTGCGACTTTCACGCCATCACGCTCGTCGAACGGGCGGGGGTGCCGCCTCCTCCTGCCGACCAGAAGGCGCTGCTGGCGGCCGTAAAGGCCGGCGGGGCATGACGGGACGTTCCGGCAGCGCAAGACGGAACGGCCGATGTGACATCCTCCGGCCGTCCGCTGCCATGACCGGAGGTCCTGTCCGGCGTCCGCCCCGTTGCAGCCATGCCGGGCAGGATATCAATGCCGTGCGCATGAACTGTGATGCCGCCCGATTCCGGGGCGGGGCTTCCCGACGGGGAACAGCCCCCCCCTTCCCGGCGCCCCTCCAATCCTTCCTTGGAGCTCGGCCTGCACGCCTCGCCCCCGGCCCCATCCTCGGTACGGCCGCCCTGATCCTGCTCCTGTCCTTCTTCGGTTCCGCCTGCGCAGGTCCCGGGAAAACGGACAAATACCTGCGTGAACTGACGAGCAGCGATCCGATCACCCGGGGAAACGCCGCCGATGCACTGGGGAAGCTGGGGGATCCCTCCGCGGCGGCTCCGCTCATCGCAGCCCTGAAGGACAAGGACTCCTCGGTGCGGATCAGGGCCGCCGGCGCCCTGGGCAGGATCAGGGAATCGGGAGCCGTGGCGCCTCTGATTGCAGTCCTCAGGCATGACAAGTACCTTGTCCGAAAGGCAGCCGCCGATGCCCTGGGAGCGATCGGCTCCCCGGCCGTCGAGCCGCTGATTGCCGCTCTCGGGGAGGACGACCCGCACCTCCGGAGCGGCGCCGCAGCCGCCCTGGGAAAGACCAAAGACTCCCGTGCGGTGGCGCCGCTGGCAGCCGCCCTCCGGGACGGCAATCAGGGCGTTCAAAAAGCGGCCGCCGATGCGCTCGGTGGGATGGGCGCCTCGGCCGTGGAGCCTCTGATCGACGCCCTTCGGGATCGGGACCCCTCCGTCCGCGGTGAAGCGGCCGGTGCGCTCGGCTTGACCAGGGACCCCCGCGCCGCCGAGCCCCTGGCCGCCGCGCTCAGGGACAGGGAGCCTTCGGTCCTGCGGAAGGCCGCCGATGCACTCGGCTCTCTCGGGCCTGCTGCCGTTGAACCCCTGATCCCCTACCTGGGGGACCGGTCGGTTTTCCTGCGTACCCTTGCCGCCGGCACCCTGGGTCAGTTAAAAGACCCGCGCGCCGCCGAGCCCCTTGTCGGAGCCCTGAAAGACGGGGATCCGTCCGTACGGCGCGAGGCGGCGGCTGCGCTGGGGGAAATAAGGGATCCCCGTGTTTCCGAGCCCCTGGCCGCGGCCCTCAGGGATCGAGAGCCGTCGGTGCGCACGGCGGCATCCGGCGCCCTCGTGCGCATGGGCGCCCCCGCCGTCGAACCCCTGATCGATGCCCTCAGGGATGCGGACCCGTCGGTGCAGGACGCAGCCGGCGATGCGCTGGGAAAGATCCGGGAGCCCCTGGTCGCTGCGCTCAGGGACGGGGCTCCTGCGGTCCGAAGCGGGGCCGCCGATGCCCTGGGCAAGATCGGTTCACCCCGTGCGGTGCAGCCCCTGGCCGCTGCCCTGCGGGACAGGGATCCAGCCGTCCGGCGGAGCGCTGCAGAGGCCCTCGTTCGCATCGGACTCCCCGCCCTCACCCCCTCCACCGCTGCCCTGATGGAAAAAGACCCCTCCTTTCGCGGCGGGGGTCCCGACACCCCGGCCCGTGCCGGCGCCCCCGCCACGGAGTCGCTGATCGCCGCACTCAAGGACAAGGACCCCTCCGTGCGTGGCGAGGCGGCGCGGGCGCTGGGAAAGATGAAGTCCCCCCGCGCCGTCGGGCCCCTCATCGCGGCCCTCGGAGACCCGGATCCGTCCGTACGGCGGACCGCCGGCGATGCCCTTGCCGGCATGGGCGCACCGGCCCTGTCGCCGTTGACCGCCGCCCTGACCGGCAAGGAGCCTTCCGTGCGTGCCGGGGCGGCGGGCGCTCTCGGGAAAATGGCCGACAGGCTCATCGCCGATCTCGAGGATACAGATCCGTCCGTACGCGCCGAGGCAATTGCCGCGCTCGGGAAAATGGGAGATCCCCGCGCCGCGGCACCGCTGATCGCCGCCCTGAAGGACGACATCTACAGCGTTCAGCGCAGCGCTGCCGACGCCCTGGTGAGCATGGGCGCCCCCGCCGTCGGGCCTCTCATCGCGGCCCTCCATGACCGGGATCCCTGGCTGCGACTCGCGGCGGCGGGTGTTCTCGGAAAGATCGAGGATCCGCGCGCCGCCGAAACCCTGGTTGCGGGTCTGAAGGGCGAAGACCCGGAGATCATCGCCGGCGCCTACCCCTTCTTCATAAGAAACGGCGAACCCGGATCGGAGACGCTTCTGATCAGGGCGCTGGATGCCTATGGGACCCGGATGCTGCGGATGGCGGAGGATTTCATCAACTGCGGCAACGATAGGCTTGCCGAGGCTGCCAGGAACTGGGCCCGCAGGCACGGATACACCGTGGACGCACCGCCGGTCCGAAGCGGGCCGCGATGGGGAGGATGACGGCGTGCGGATCCGAACCGGGTATGGAGGGGCGGGCCGCATCGGAAAAAGACCGGCATGAGATATCCCTTGACACGACAGACCACACCCCCCTATACTCCGGACCGTCTAAACCATATCGTATCCGGTATCATACAACGATGCATGCTCACCGGGCGGGCACGGCAAGGGGGGCATCGGTCGGCTCTTGCGGCAGCGAATGTTTCCGCTGAGCGGTCTGGAATGGATCGGCCTGCATTCATGCCGGCAAGCCTGTTTCCCTATAGACGCCGGCTCGTTCTTCTCGCAGGTACGACCCGAAAAGCCCTGTCCGATGAAAAGGGATCACCGAGACACGAGGGATCGCCGGGCACGATGCGGCAGTTTCTTGCGGATATCAAGCGATACTGGAATGAAAGGCCCTTCCTCTGGGATGAGCGGGCAGGCCCGGGGGAGCGGAAGCCGCATCTGCCGACCCGCGGCAGGGTGTTGGTCATTGGCCCCCATCCCGATGATCCCGAATGTGTTGCGGTCACAACCAGGCTTTTGATGCAGTCGGGATGCGACATCCATGTTGCCATTGTCACTCTGAGTCCGGCGGGGGTGGAGGATGAATACGTCGGAAGCCGGTCCCGGGACGATTTTTTCTGCCTTCAGGAGGCGAAAAGAGCGATCCGCCGCCGGGAGCAGATCGCTTCGGCGGAGCAGTCCGGGTTGCCCGGGGATCATCTGGTTTTTCTCCACGTGGAGGAGGGCCCCGCGTTGCAGTGTCGCGACAACGAGGCCCTGCTCGAGAATCATCTCGAGTCTGCGGCGCCCGACATCGTGATCCTGCCCGCGGGGAACGATCCGAATCAAACCCACGCATGGACCCATCGGATTTTCAGGACCTGTGCCCATGACCTCGCTGTGCGGAGGGGGAAACCACTGGCCGCCCTGTACAATGAAGATCCGAAGACGATCGGGATGCGCAGGGATCTTTTCGTCTGCTTCGGTGAAAAAAGCGCCGAATGGAAAAAGGCCTTGCTCAGGACCCACGATTCCCAGCAGCAGAGAAACAGGCGTCTGCGCGGGAAGGGGTTTGACGAACGAATCCTCGGCATGAACCACGACAGCCGAAAACACCTGTTCGAGGGCTCCCCCTCCGCCGCCTACGCGGAGGCATTCGAGATAGAGTTGTTTGGCGACACCGGCGCGTTTTGCTTCGATGCATGATATGTCGCAGGAAAACAGATAGAAAGGCACCCCATGACCCGTTATGCCGAAATCAAGGAAATCATCGCAAAGATGCTGGCCCTGGACGAAGAAGCGGTTACCCCGGAAGCCCATCTGCAGGACGATCTGGGTGCCGACTCGCTGGCGCTTCTGAACCTGGCCGAGGCCTTGACGAAACGATACGGAGCCGAGATCACGGGCGACGACCTGGTGGATATTGCCAGTGTCGGCGAACTCGTGCAGTGGGTCGAATCCAAAACCCGGGCCGAGTCATAACCCGGACGCGGGAGACTCCGGGCCGGATGCGAGAAGGCAAACAGATTCCACTTCATATGGGGAGGCCGGGGATGGAATATCCTAGAATCACCAAACCGTCTTTCGAACAATTCGGTGTAAAGCCGCACCTCCATGATTACCGCACGATGTATGGAGACTTTCGCTGGGATCAGATCATCCGCGAACTGGATTGGTTCGACGCCGGGCACATCAATATCGCGCACGTGGCGATCGACGCACACCTGAACGGGGACCGCAGGGACAAGAAAGCGCTGATCTGGGAAAGCAAGAAAGGTGAAACCGAGGAATACACCTTCTTCGAACTGTCCCGGCTCAGCAACCGGTTCGCCAATGTCCTGACCAGAGAACTCGGCGTCCGGAAGGGAGACCGTGTCTTTTTTTTCCTGGAGCGGGTTCCGGAGATATTCATCGGCATTTTGGGAACCCTCAAAGCCGGAGCGATCATCGGGCCGCTCTTTTCGGCCTTCGGACCCGATGCGGTAAAAGACCGCCTGGCGGACAGCGAGGCCAGCGTGCTGGTTACCAGCCCTGCCCTGAAAAGAAAAATCGTTGAGATATTCCCCGAACTTCCGGCGCTCAAACATATCGTGCTGGTCAACCGCGGCGAGAGGGCGGAAGATCCCGGCTCTCTGACCTACGACCGATTGATGGCCAACGCATCCGACGCCTTCGATATCGTGAAGACCAACCGGGAAGATTTCGCCATCATGCATTATACCTCGGGCACGACCGGCAAGCCCAAGGGCGCGGTCCATGCCCATGCCGCCGTGATCGGGCATTATGCCACGGGAAAGTACGTTCTGGATCTGCATGCCGATGACATCTACTGGTGCACGGCCGATCCGGGTTGGGTGACGGGGACCTCTTACGGCATGTTCGGTCCCTGGACCAACGGGATCACCCAGGTGGTCTACGAAGGGGGGTTCAGCGCTAAATACTGGTACGGTTTCCTCGAAAGAAAGAAAGTCACCGTCTGGTACACGGCGCCCACCGCAATCCGGATGCTCATGAAGTCCGGTGACGACCTGCCCCGCAACTATCGTTTTGATGCATTGCGTTACATGTGCAGCGTGGGCGAGCCGCTCAACCCGGAAGCGGTCATCTGGGGAGAAAAGATCTTCGGCAAGCCCTTTCACGACAACTGGTGGCAGACCGAAACCGGCGCCATCATGATCGCCAATTACCCGATACAGGACGTCAAACCCGGCTCCATGGGCCGCCCCTTTCCCGGGATCAAGGCCGGCATCCTGGACGATCAGTTCGAGCCATTGCCCGACGGCCAGGAAGGCAGCCTGGCCCTGCAGCCGGGATGGCCTTCCATGTTCCGCACCTACTGGAAAAAGGATGAACTGTACCAGTCCCGGTTCAGGAACGGGTGGTACATCACCGGCGACAAAGCCAAGCGCGACGCGGAAGGTTACTTCTGGTTCGTCGGCCGCGCCGATGACGTGATCAACACAGCGGGGCATCTGGTGGGCCCCTTCGAGGTGGAATCGGTTCTGA
>JBFMBA010000362.1:0-15114 GCA_040755475.1 Thermodesulfobacteriota bacterium | reverse complement strand
GTTTCCGTAGATGCCCAGCGGTCCGGCGAAGCGCACGATGCCGGCGTTGGCGGCCTCGATCGGGGCATGGGTGGTCGAGGCGAGATCCACCCCGTTGTGGATGCTTTCACCCACCGGTTTGCCGTTGTAGAAATAGGTTCGGTGATCGCCGAAAGAGGCCATGGGGGCGGCGTTTTTCATCCGGAGAAAGGGCCCCTGCCAGAGCTGGCGCGGTTCGGACTTCGCGCAGACGGCCTGGATCGCCCGGAGGTTCTCCAGGCGCAGCGCCGTGTTGATGTGGAGGAAGGTTTCAAGGGGTGTCTTGCCCCTGAGCGCCGGGTCCGCCGCCTGGAATTCGGGCATCTTTTTTTCCAGAAAGGCATCGGTGATGTTCATCCTGTCGGTGCGGAATGTCCGCTTCTTGATGAGGGCCGGGACGGTGATCTGGGTTTCGTTTCCGGCCCGGTCCCGGGCGACGATGCGAATCGGCGGAGCGCCGGCCGTCGCGTCCTGCGGGATGGCGAAGTAGGCGACATACCCGGGCTGGCCGGACAGTGTGACGGGATAGCCGGGGAAGAGGAGGTCGCCGACCGCAACACCCGTTCGGGTAACCGCTTCGGAGAGGCGATAGGTCAGCACGCAGGCCCCTCCCGTGTTGATATGGTTGACGGGATTGAGCGGGACTATCTGGGGCGGCAGCAGGTCGATCTGAACCGGTCGGGTGACCACCGTACGGTTCTTCCAGAGTGAATGGTCGACGGCGATCAGCGTCAGGGTGGCGGGTCCGTCCCGAAGCTTCAGGGCGGCGGCGTCAACGGCGGCGGAAACCGACTTCCGGCGGATGCCCGCCTCGGGGTAATCTTCGGATGCCACGACGGTGGAACGGTCATCCTGGGTGATGACCAGTTCGGTATGGCGAAGCCCGCGTCCCTCGTCGGAAAAGGCGACGGTGATCTGTTTCTGCCTTCCGATCATCAGGGGGTCCTCATCGATCACGGCCGCCGGGCTGTACCACTCCCCCGCGGTCATGATGAACCATCCGCCGGCCGCGAGCAGGACGACCGCACCGAGGGCGTACCGGACGCTTCTTTTCATGGCGTTCACTCCTCCTTCCAGACGGTGCCCGTATAACACGTTGGAGGCCTGTTGCACAGCAAAAAACGCAGGATGTCCTCCCGCCATGTCGTGCTTGATCTTGGCCGGCATCGCTGTTATAATATTACGTTCCTGTCTGCACCGTTGCCGGAAGGGGGCCCGTGATGCTGAAGGGGAAGAGAATCATTCTGGGTGTCACCGGCGGAATTGCCGCCTACAAGGCCGCCGAGCTGCTCCGCGAGCTGATCCGACGCGGTGCCCTCGTCCGGGTTGTCATGACCGAACATGCCTGCCAGTTCGTCAGGCCTCTGACCTTCGAGACGCTGTCGGGCCACCCCGTTTCCACCGAGCTGTTCCGCAGGGAAGGGGGCCGCCAGATCGAACACATCGCGCTGGCCGATTTCGCGGAGCTGGTCGTCATCGCGCCGGCGACGGCCAACCTCATCGGCAAGATGGCCGCCGGCATTGCCGACGACCTGCTGACGACGGTCCTGCTGGCCGTGACGGCGCCCGTGCTGGTCTGTCCCGCGATGAATGAAAGAATGTACGCGAACGCCACCGTGAGGGAAAACCTGACGCGCCTGGCCGCACAGGGCCATGCGGTCCTGGAGCCGCAGCGGGGCGAGCTGGCCTGCGGGACCGAAGGACAGGGAAGACTCCCGGAGGTTCCCGCGATCGTCGAGGAGATCGAATCCCTCCTGACGCCCAAGGACCTTCGGGGGGAGCATCTGCTCATCACGGCCGGTCCGACGCAGGAGGCCTTTGATCCGGTGCGTTACATCACCAACCACTCCTCCGGAAAGATGGGCTACGCATTGGCTGTGATGGCCCGGAGAAGGGGCGCCGCGGTCACGCTGATCAGCGGACCGACGGAGCTTCCCGCGCCGCGCGGCGTCAGGCGCATTGACGTGCGGACCGCCCTCGAGATGCGCGATGCCGTCCTGGATCATCTGAAAGAGGCCACGGCGGTGATCAAGGCCGCCGCCGTGGCCGATTACCGGCCGACGGTCTGCCGGGAGACGAAGATCAAGAAAACGGAGGAACAAATGACCGTGTGCCTGGAGCGCAACCCGGACATCCTCGCCGAGCTGGGCAGGAAGAAGGGAAGCCGGATCGTGGTCGGCTTCGCCATGGAAACGGACCATCTGCCCGAAAACGCCCGGGCGAAGCTTGCAGGCAAGGGGATGGATTTCATCGTGGCCAACGACCTGACGATGCCGGGCGCTGGCTTCCGGACCGATACCAACATCATTCGAATCCTGGACAGGGAAGGGGGGGACGAGTCGTTTCCCCTGATGGACAAGCTCGAGGCGGCCGGCATCATCCTCGATCGGGTCAAGGAGCGAAGAAAGGAAAAGGGCAGGCGCCATGCTCGCTGAGAAGGCACCGGGAACCGAGCTCCTGACGCTGGTGCGGTCCCTCAGGGAGAGGGTGACGGTGGACGGCGAACTGGGCCGGCCCCTCTCCTATCTTGCAGGATCCGGCATGCCTGCGGCGGACGGGGAAAAGGCGGGGCATGCGGGCGGCATCACGGTGCCCCCGGCCGGGAACGGCATCGGTGACAACCTGTCCGCTCTGGAGGAGGTCCGGACAGCGCTCGGGGACTGCCGCCGCTGCGCGCTGCACGGGACGCGCCGCCGCCTCGTATTCGGCGAGGGCAATCCCTCGGCGGATCTCGTTTTCGTGGGCGAGGCGCCGGGGGCCGACGAGGACGCCCAGGGGCGACCCTTCGTGGGGCGGGCCGGTCAGCTCCTCACAAGGATCATCGAGGCGATGGGCAGGAAAAGGGAGGATGTCTACATCTGCAATATCCTCAAATGCCGACCCCCGGGGAATCGCAATCCCGAGCCCGGCGAGATCGCCGCCTGCGAGCCCTTCCTGGTCCGGCAGCTCGAGGCGATAGGCCCGCGGGTGATCTGTGCCCTGGGGACATTTGCGGCCCACACCCTGCTCAAGTCGGAAGCGCCGATCAGTGTCCTGCGGGGGCGGTTTCACGGCTACCACGGGATTCCGCTCATGCCCACCTACCACCCGGCCTTTCTGCTGAGGAACCCCGGCGCGAAAAAGCAGGTCTGGGCGGATGTCCAGATGATCATGGAGAGGCTGCGGGACAAGGGATGACATACAGAGAGCGCTGGAAATCACACTCCCTGTGCACACTGGACATTTTTCGACCCTGCAGCCCCTCGCTTCGCTGCAAACACGGAGCTCGCGCTGAAGCGCTCAGACAGCCGTCTTTGCGGGCGCTTCGCTGCGGGGGCAGGGGGCCCCGAAAAATCTCCAATGTGTGCTCCCGGGATATGATTTCCAATTTGTGCAAAAGTTACATAGTAGTGTCCCCTCCGGGGATGTTTGAAACCCCTCGCCTTCAGGCGAAGAAAGGTTCTGCGAAATCCCGGAGGGATGAGCAATACTAACCATTCCATAAAGCGGATGCATGAAAGTCGAATTCATTCGACGAGGCCGCTGAACCCGTCGGCTTACAGCCGATGGTTGTTCAGTTGTGGATGAAGGTCGGAGGATGATGAGATGAGAAGAAACCTATCACGAGGAATCGCCTGTGCGGCGGTACTGCTGTCGGTGCTGCTGAGCGGCGCTCTGCTGCACGGCAAGCCGCTCCCGGCGGCCCAGAAGCCACCCGTTTTCGACGTGATCACGGTGAGCGCCGCCATCACGCCCCCCATTGCCGCGTACATCCTTCAGAGCATCGATGAGGCGGCAGGAAGCGGTGCGGAGGGGCTGATCGTCCGACTGGACACGCCCGGTGGCCTCGATCTGGCCATGCGGGACATTGCCAAGGGGATCCTCAACGCTCCCGTTCCCGTCATTGTATACGTCTCCCCCTCGGGGGCGCGCGCGGCCTCGGCCGGGGTGATCATCACCATCGCCGCCCATCTCGCCGCCATGGCGCCCGGTACGAACATCGGGGCGGCCCATCCCGTCGGGATCGGGATCGGCGGCCAGATGGACAAGACGATGAGCGAGAAGGTCGAAAATGACGCCGTCGCCTATGTGCGGGGAATCGCCGGACAGAGGGGACGGAACGCAGACTGGGTCGAGAAGGCGGTCCGCAAGAGCGAATCGATCACCGCCGAGGAGGCTCTTCGCCTCAAGGTGATCGATTTTGTGACGACCGACATGAACCAGCTCCTCGCCCAGGTCGAAGGCAGGGAGGTTACCCTCGCCGCGGGCAAGAAGGGCCTCCGGACGAAGGGGGCCGTCCTCAACGAGAAAGCAATGGGGATGCGGCTGAAGGTGCTCTCCGCGCTGAGCAATCCGAACATCGCCTACATCCTTCTGCTGATCGGTCTGGCGGGCCTCTATTTCGAGCTGTCCAACCCGGGTGCCATCTTTCCCGGCGTGATCGGCGGCATCTCCCTGATCATGGCCTTCTTCGCCATGCAGACCCTCCCGGTGAACTACGCGGGGGTTGCCCTGATCCTCTTCAGCATCATCCTGTTCATCGCCGAGATCATGGTGGTAAGCCACGGCCTGCTCACCGTGGGTGGGATCATCTCGCTCGTCATCGGTTCGCTCATGCTTTTCGAGAGCCCCGATCCCGCCCTCCGGATATCCCTGGGCGTGCTGGTTCCGGCGGTGGTGCTCACATCGCTTTTCTTCGTGGTGATCATTGCCTTCGCCCTCAAGTCGCAGTTCCGGCGCAAACTCGGGGGCAAGGAGGGAATGGTGGGCGTCCAGGGGAGAGCGGTGAGCGATGTCTTCAAGGAGGGAACGGTTCTGATCCAGGGTGAATACTGGAGTGCGTTCAGCGACGCGCCCCTGGCAAGGGGGACCGAGGTGCGGGTGGTCCAGGTGGAGCATCTGAAAGTCAAGGTGGAGGCGGTCGAACAATAAAGGGAGGTCAATTATGCTAGGGAATATGTACCCACTGATCGTGGTCATCGTTCTGGTCGTCATGTTTCTTGCGTCGGCCATCAGGGTTCTCAATGAGTATGAAAGGGGTGTCATTTTCCGTCTGGGGCGGGTGATCGATACGAAGGGGCCCGGGCTCATCATACTGATCCCCATCGTCGATCGGATGGTCAAGATCGACATGCGGACGATCACGATGGACGTCCCGGCGCAGGATGTGATCACGCGGGACAACGTCTCGATCAAGGTGAACGCCGTGGTCTATTTCCGGGTCGTGGACGCCACGCCCGCCGTGATCGGCGTGGAGAATTACCTGTACGCCACCTCGCAGCTCTCCCAGACCACCCTCCGGAGCGTCTGCGGTCAGATGGAGCTCGACGAGATCCTCTCGGAGCGGGAGAAGATCAACCTCCAGCTCCAGGAGATTCTGGATCGAAGCACCGATCCCTGGGGGATCAAGGTGTCGCTCGTCGAGGTGAAGCACATCGACCTTCCCGAGGAGATGAAGCGGGCGATGGCCAAGCAGGCGGAGGCGGAACGGGAGAGGCGGGCGAAAGTGATCAACGCCGAGGGCGAGTTCCAGGCGGCCCAGAAGCTGATCGAAGCGGCGGCCCTCATGGAGACGCAGCCCATGTCGCTCCAGCTCCGCTACCTCCAGACCCTCAACCAGATCGCGGCGGAGAACAACTCCACGACGGTCTTCCCCATTCCGATCGATCTGTTGAAGCCCTTTCTTAAGCGGGACGAAAAAGTCTGACGCAGGGTGGACGGGGAGGGGGAAACCCCTCCCCTCAGATCAGGGCGAGGCGGTCGGCGACGGCCATTCCGGACCGCGTCGGCCGCAGGAAGCCATCGCCTATCTCCACCAGACCTTCCCCTGCCAGTTCATCCAGAAGCCCCCGTTTTTCCGCATACAGATCTCCGCCGTGGCGCCTGTTGAAAAGGTCCAGGTCGATCCCCCTGCTGGTCCGGAAACCGAAGAGGAGGGATTCCAGGCGCAGCTGCGCACCCGACAGCCTCTCGCGGCCTGCAACCGGCGGCCGTCCCCCCTCCAGATCGCCGATGTAAGACTCCAGGCAGCGGTGGTTCCAGCGCCGCTCGGTTCCCCGGAAGGAATGGGCCGCCGGGCCGAGGCCGAGATAGGGCGTATGGTTCCAGTACTTGGCGTTGTGCCTCGATTCGCAGCGGTCGCGGGCAAAGTTGGAGACTTCGTAATGGATGTATCCGGCCGCTTCCAGGGTTGCCGCCGTTTCCAGGAAGAAATCGGCCTGAAGCGACTCGTCGAGGGAGCGGAATTCCCCCGCCCGGTGGCGCTCGCCCAGCGGTGTGCCCGCCTCGATGGTGAGCTGGTAGCAGGAGAGGTGATCGGGATTCAGATCGACCGCCTCCCGGAGCGATGCGAGCCAGGAGGGGAGGGTTTGGCCGGGGATGCCGAAGAGGAGGTCGATGCCCACCCGTTCGAAGCCGGCTGCCCGTGCCGCGCTGAAGGCGGCAACGGCCCGGGCCCGGTCGTGACGCCGTCCCAGAAAGGCGAGAAGCCTGTCCTCCAGGGACTGGACGCCGATATTGAGGCGGTTCACGCCGGCACGGCGGAGCGGCTCGAGCAGGCGGGGCGAGATATCGGAAGGATTGGCCTCGAGCGTGATCTCCGCGTCGGGCGTGACGGTAAAGCCCCTCCGGAGCCGGTCGACCAGCGCTTCGAGATCGGCGGGGCTCAGAACGGATGGGGTTCCGCCCCCGATGTACACCGAATCGAAAGGTTCAAGTGCATCACGGCAGAGGGCAATCTCGCGGCGCAGGGCGTCGAGGAAGGCGGGGATCCGCCCGGTCCGCTCGACGGAGTAGAAGTCGCAGTAGGGGCATTTGCTCAGGCAGAACGGGATATGGATGTACAGCCCCGGCAGGGCGGCCGTCTCATTCCGCATCGGACTTCAGGACGGCGAGAAAGGCGCTCTGGGGGATCGAGACGTTGCCGATCATCTTCATCCGCTTTTTCCCCTTCTTCTGCTTCTCCAGGAGCTTGCGCTTCCGGGTGATGTCCCCGCCGTAGCACTTGGCGATGACGTCCTTGCGGAAGGCGGAGATGGTGGTGCGGGAGACGATCTCGCCGCCGATCGCCCCCTGAATGGCGATTTTGAACATCTGCCGGGGTATCTCCTCCTTCAGCCGCTCGCAGGCCTGAAGGCCCCGGGCGCGGGCCCGCTCGCGGTGCACGATCTGGGAAAGGGCATCGACCTTCTCGCCGTTCACGAGGATGTCCAGGAGGGCCAGGTTGCTTTCCCGGTAGTCGATCAGGTCGTAGTCGAAGGATCCGTAGCCCTGCGTCACGGACTTGAAACGGTCGTAGAAATCGAAGATGACCTCGGCAAGCGGCATCTCGTATACCAGCTCGGCCCGGCCGGGGTTCGGATAGTTCAGCGTCGAGTTGACGCCCCGCTTTTCCATGCAGAGCTTCATGACCGCGCCCAGGTAGCGCTCGGGGAGCATCATCGACGCCCGGATATAGGGTTCCTCCGCTTTGGCGATCGACATGGGTTCGGGGTAATGGGTCGGGTTGTCCACATAGATGACCGATCCGTCCTTCAGCGTGAAGCGGTAGCGGACCGAGGGGACCGAGAGGATGATCGACAGGTCGTACTCGCGCTCCAGGCGCTCCTGGACGATGTCCAGGTGAAGAAGGCCCAGAAAACCGCAGCGGAAGCCCTGCCCGAGGGCCGCGGAGGAGTCCTTTTCGTAGATGAAGGAGGCGTCGTTGAGCTTGTATTTCTCCAGCGAGACGGCCAGGTCCTCGTAATCGTCCGAGGCGATGGGATAGATCGAGGCGAAGACGACCGGCTTCACCTCCTTGAACCCGGGCAGGGGGGCTGCGCAGGGCCGGTGATCCAGCGTGATCGTGTCGCCCGTCCGGACGTCGGAGACGGTCTTGACGCCGGCGATGACGTAACCGACCTCGCCCGCGGAGAGGCTCTCGCGCTTCTCCCGTCGCAGGATGAAACGGCCGACCTCCTCCACCCGGTACGCGGCGCCGTTGTACATGAGCCGGATGACGTCGCCCGCCTTGACCCGGCCGTTGACGATCCGGCAGTGGATGACCGTTCCCCGGAAGGGGTCGTACTTGGCGTCGAAGATCAGCGCCGCCAGGGGCGCCTCCGGATCCCCGCCCGGGGGAGGGATCCGCTCGACGATCGCCTCGAGGATCTTCTCGATTCCCGTTCCCTCCTTGGCGGAGCACGCCAGATGGGTGTCGGGGTCCAGGCCCAGTTCCGAATCGATCTGCTCGATGACCCGTTCCACGTCCGCCGAGGGGAGGTCGATCTTGTTGATGACGGGGATGATCGTCAGGTCGTGCTCCATGGCCAGGTAGAGGTTGGCGAGCGTCTGGGCCTGAACGCCCTGCGCCGCGTCGATCAGCAGCAGGACCCCTTCGCAGGAGGCGAGCGATCGCGACACCTCGTAGGTGAAATCGACGTGGCCCGGCGTGTCGATCAGGTTCAGGGCGTAGAGGCGGCCGTCGGCGGCCCGGTAGGGGAGCGAGATCGCCTGGCTCTTGATCGTGATCCCCCGCTCCCGCTCGATGTCCATATTGTCCAGGATCTGGTCCTGGAAATCCCGGTCGTTGACGACGCCCGTGAACTGGATCAGCCGGTCGGCGAGGGTGGACTTCCCGTGGTCGATATGCGCGATGATGCTGAAGTTTCTGATGGGGTTCATTATGGGAGTTTGGCCAGAAGGGCGGCGGTCACCTCGTTCAGTCCGGGTGTCCCGTCGATTTCCAGGACCGGGACCCGCGCCTTGAAGTAGCGGACGGCGGCCAGGGTTCCCTGGTTCGCATCGTAATAGATGGCGTGGCGCTTGTCGATTGCCGCCTCGTCCTGGTCGTCGGCCCGGGTGGTCAGCCGGTCGCAGCCGCAAACCCGGCATACGGGCCTGCCGTCTTTTATCGCCGGTTTGATGGCCTCGATATGGACGTTGTTGGGATGGTTGTTGTCCTGGGCGCAGAGCCTTCGTCCCATGATCCTGCGTTTTGCCGTTTCCCGGTCCAGAACGATCTCGATCACCCGGTCCAGCTTCATTCCCGCCTCTGCGAGCGCCCTGTCCAGGGCTTCGGCCTGGGTGAGGTTACGGGGAAAGCCGTCCAGGAGCCAGCCCTCTTTGCAGTCCGGCTCCGCCAGCCGGTTCAGTATCATGGGGATGGTGATCGCATCCGGTACGAGCTCCCCACGCTCTAGGAAATCCTTTGCAGAAACGCCGAGATCCGTCTGTTTCTGGATGTTGTCTCTGAAGATCACGCCGGTTTCGATATGGGGTATGGCGTATCGCTTCTGGACGACCGCCCCCTGTGTTCCCTTGCCGCTTCCGTTCGGTCCGAAGATCAGGATGTTCATGTTCGCGCGTTCCTCGATAGTTCACGGCACACGGCCGTGACGGTTCAATGGCCTCAGGTGGGGCTGCAGCTTGTGGCGGAGCAGCTGCCGCAGGATGCCCCGCCGGCGCTGGTATTCCCGATTTTTCCGGCGAAGGCGGACATCAGCTTCCGTGTCCGGGTGGAATTGCACTTTGGACATGCCACGGCGACCTTTTCGTCCAGGCTCCGGAAGAGGACGTCGAACGTCTCTCCGCATTTTTTGCATTCGAACTCATAAATCGGCATACCGTTCCTCCCGCCATTTGTAAATCCGCACCTGGTCCCCCACAGCCAGGAAGGGGCCGGTACCTTCATCAAGCAAGGCAATGAATAAAATTAGTCAAATTCCCCCAAAATGTCAAGGATGTTTTCATGGCCCGTCACGTGTCACCGGCCATTTCCTCACACCTACCGGATAAAAAACAGCCATGTGCCGACAATCATCATGACACTGCGGGCTGGAAGTCAGATGTCTTACGATGCGATTCCGATTTTTGTGAGTCATCAGTAACTTTTCGTTGACAAACGGATGTCGAATATGGAGAATCCTTCCGCCGGTTGGCGAGCCACTAAAAATCAATAGGAGGGTGTCATGAGAAAGAGCAGATTGGC
Organism: Thermodesulfobacteriota bacterium; assembly: GCA_040755475.1. Taxonomy (GTDB): domain Bacteria; phylum Desulfobacterota; class Syntrophia; order Syntrophales; family UBA5619; genus JAKAFS01. The sequence goes on along the minus strand of JBFMBA010000362.1, from coordinate 5,150 downwards.
GTTGTTGGTTTTGCTGGGATTGGTGTTCCTGTTCACTGTCGCCTGTACGGGATACAAAAGCGCAGTCAAGAAATCGAGACCTTCGTTCGTGATCGCCACACCGGTTGTAGTGCTCACCAAGGGAGCCAAAGTGGCGATGTACGGCACGGGATTCCAGCCGAAAGAGGAGCTCACGCTGGTCTTCAAGAACACCGACGGCGGTTTGAGCGGCATCAGCGCAGTCGTGAAGCCGGCACCCGTGCCCAACAGCGACGGGGTATGGGCCAGCGAGTGGGACGTCGGGCCATACCTCAAGGTGATCAAAGCCGGCACAACGGTCATCTCCGTGGTCGACAAGGACTGGAATACGATGGTGCAGGCCCCCGTGCTGTTTGTCGCGCCGCCCAAAAAAGAAGAGCCGAAGAAGAAGTAGTCGGGCAGCATATCGCATATCTTTGCGCAGTCCGAAATAGGGCACGTCGCATCGGTCATGGACCGGAAGCGTAACGGCAGGCCGGTGCCATGAAAGCGAAGCAGCATGTGAGAAGGCAGGGTCAAATGTGCCCTGCCTTCCCTGTTTCTCTGCATCCGCTCCGATGCCCCATCGGATCATGCCGGAATGTTTGCATAACGGCGGTATTTTCCCTTGACACCGGGATCGGGCCGTGCGAGTGAACATTCCTGCATGCGGTACACCCAGGTCCGGGAGAGAGGAAATTTCAGGAAGGTGATGAAATGGCTATTGCGCGGAAGATCGAAGGTTTCATTTCCCAGTCCTCGTTCATACGAAAGATGTTCGAGGAGGGGATGCGTCTGAAGCAGCGTTTCGGCGCGGAAAACGTCTTCGATTTCAGCCTCGGGAACCCCAATCTCGAGCCGCCGGCTGCGTTCGGGGAGCGGCTTCGGGAACTGGCCGCCTCGCAGCTCCCGGGCAAGCACATGTACATGCCCAATGCGGGCTACCCGGAAACGCGGGCCGCGGTAGCCGCCACGGTCAGCGAATCGCAGGGCGTGGCGGTGGCTGCCGATCAGATCGTGATGACCTGCGGGGCGGGGGGCGCGCTCAACGTGATCTTCAAGACGCTGCTCGATCCCGGCGATGAGGTGATCATCCCGGCGCCCTTTTTTGTCGAATACCGCTTCTATGTGGACAATGCGGGCGGCTCCTCCCGGATCGTGCCGACCCGAAAGGATTTTTCCCTCGATCTGGATGCGATCCGCGGAGCGATCACCGAAAAGACGAAGGCGGTCCTGATCAACTCGCCGAACAACCCCACCGGAAAGGTCTACGACCGGGCGAGCATCACCGCCCTCTCGGCGATCCTCGCCGAGCAGAAGCGGGTGATCTACCTGATCTCCGATGAGCCCTACACCGAGATCGTCTATGATCGGATCGAGGTGCCGGGCGTCATGAAAGCCTATTCCCACAGCATCGTCGCCACCTCCTATTCGAAGAGCCTCTCCCTCCCCGGGGAGCGGATCGGCTACATCGCGGTGAACCCGCAGATCGATGGCCCGGGCACGCTCATGGACGGCCTGACCCTGTGCAACCGGACCCTGGGATTCGTCAATGCCCCCGCCTTGATGCAGCGGGTCATTGCCGGGCTGGGGGGGATAAAGGTGGATGTGGAGATCTACCGGAAAAAGCGGGATCTGCTGTGCGACGGCCTCGCCTCCGTCGGCTACCGGGTGGTGAAACCGGACGGCGCCTTCTACCTCTTTCTCCCGACGCCGATACCCGACGACGTGCGCTTCGCGGACGCCCTCCGGGAGAAGCGGATACTCACCGTCCCGGGGAGCGGCTTCGACGGACCCGGCCATATCCGGATCGCCTATTGCGTGGCCGATGCCACGATTCAGGGTGCCATCGGGGGATTCGGCGAGGTCTTGCGGGAGTTCACGTAAGGAGAGCGTTGAAAATCATACTCCCTCCGCACGCTGGACATTTTTCGACCCTGCGCATCCTCGCTTCGCTGCAAAGACGAAACTCGCGCTGATGCGCTCAGACAGTCGTCTTTGCGGGCGCTTCGCTGCGGGGGCAGGGTGCAACGAAAAATCTCCAATGCGTGCTTCCGGGATATGATCTCCAATCTCTCACTAGGTGGAAATCAATAGACGATTTCGAAGCTTGTGAACTCACCGGTGGGGCTTTCCTCCTCGGCCTCCAAACCGTCGACGCGGGCGGGCGGCGTTCCCGTGCGGCACCACTGCCGCATCGCCTCGGCCGCGGCCTCCTCCCCCTCGAAGACGGCCTCCACGCGGCCGTCCGGCATGTTTCTCACCCATCCCCCGAGCCCCAGTGATGAGGCCTTTGCGTGCGTATTCGCCCGGAAGAAGACGCCCTGGACGCGGCCCCGTATCCGGACGTGATAGCGTTTCATCATGGCGTTGTCCCGTTGGTCAGCGCGAAAAACGCCGCTTCGTCGAGAACTTCGATCCCCTCCCGCCTCGCCTTGTCCAGTTTGGAGCCGGCCGCATCCCCCGCGACGAGGAAATCGGTGCTCCGGGTGATCGACCCGGTGACGGCCCCGCCCAGGGATTCGACGAGCGCCTTCGCCTCGGCACGGCCCATCCGGCTGAGCGTCCCGGTGAAGACGAAGGACTTCCCCGCAAGCGGCGCGGTCTGAAAGCCGCTCGCGACCCTGGGGGACAGGCCCGCACGCTCGAGCTTTTCGACCACCCGGAGATTGGCGGGCTCGCGGAAAAAACGGGCGATGCTCGCGGCGACTTCGGGGCCGATATCCCGTATTTTTTCCAGATCCTGGGCGGTGGCGGCGGACAGGGCGGCGAGGGTTCCGAAGGCGGCAGCGAGGCGTTTGGCCGTCGCTTCGCCCACATGCCGGATGCCGAGGGCGTAGATCAGCCGGTCCAGCGCGGGGGTTTTCGAGCGGTCGATCGCCGCCAGGAGGTTGGCGGCCGACTTCTCGGCCATCCGGTCCAGGCCGAGCAGCTGCTCCCTCGTGAGGAAGTACAGATCGGCCGGATCGGCGATCAGCCCGGCTGCCACGAGCTGCGCGGCCATTTTTTCACCGAGACCTTCGATGTCCAGCCCGCCGCGCGAGGCGAAATGGGCGATCCGCTCACGGATCTGGGCCGGGCAGGCCATTCCGATGCAGCGGTGAGCGGCCTCACCGTCGAGACGGACGATGCGCGAGCCGCATTCGGGGCAGTGCGCCGGCAGGACGAACGGACGCTCCGCACCGGTTCTGAGGCCCGTGACGACCTCAACCACCTCGGGAATGACGTCTCCGGCCCGCTGCACGATCACCGTGTCGCCGATCCGGACATCCTTCCTGTCGATTTCGTCCTGATTGTGGAGGGTCGCCCGGCTGACCATCACACCCCCGACACGGACGGGCCTCATGAGGGCTACCGGCGTGAGCACCCCCGTCCTGCCGACCTGGACGGCGATCGCCTCGATGACCGTTTGCTCCCCCACGGCGCTGAACTTGCAGGCGATTGCCCACCGGGGGCTCCGGGCTACGGACCCCAGACGCTCCTGGAGGGCAAGGTCGTCCACCTTGATCACCACCCCGTCGATCTCGTAGGGGAGCTGGTCCCGGATCTCACCGATCCGTTGATAGTATGCGATGCATGCCTCTATGTCCGCCGCGGTTTCGATCAGCCCGTTGACCTGGAAACCCCAGGCGTCGAGTGCGCGGAGCACGTCACCGTGCGTGCGGAAGGCAACCCCCTCGACCGCGCCGACGGCGTAGCAGAAAAGGGTCAGGGGCCTTTTTGCCGTGACGCGGGAGTCGAGCTGGCGCAGCGATCCGGCCGCCGCGTTCCTGGGATTGGCAAAGGAGGCCTCTCCCTCCGCCTCGCGTCGGCGGTTCAGGCTGCGGAAGGCCTCCCGCTCCATGCATACCTCCCCGCGGATCTCGATCCGCTCAGGTACAGGCGGCGGGGCAGTCCCGTCGGGCGAGGCGCCGCCGGGGCGGCCCAGGACCAGGGGAATCGCGGGTATCGTCCGGAGATTCAAGGTGATCTCTTCGCCCAAGGCGCCGTCTCCCCGCGTGGCGCCCACCGTCAGGCGCCCCCGCTCGTAGAGCAGGTTGACGGCCACGCCGTCCAGCTTGGGTTCCACCACGTAGCGGAAGGCCTCGTCGCTTCCCAGGAAGCGGCGGCACCGGCGATCGAACTCCCGCATCTCCTCGCCGGAAAAGGCATTCGCCAGGCTGAGCATCGGGGTCAGATGGGCAACGGCGGCGAACTTGTCCAGGGGGGGCGCTCCGACCCGCTGGGTGGGCGAGTCCGGCGCGGCCAGCGAGGGGTGCTGCGCCTCCAGCTCCTGGAGTTCACGCATGAGGGCATCGTACTGGACATCCGTGATCTCAGGCGCGTCCAGCTGATAGTAGCGCCGGTTATGATGGAGGATCGCCGCCTTGAGCGAGTCTATTCGTGCGGCCGCCAAACGGGGATCCATTATTTGACGAGCCTCAGATCCGGCTTCCCCTTATGCGGCTTTTTCCCTGGATTCCCTTCGTTCTGGTGGAGGATCTGTTCGTTGAAAATGTGATTTTTGGCGCGGACCGCATTGATGATGAAAAAAATGATCACGGCCTTTTCCCACTCCTTCGAGGGTTCGAAATGCTCCATCCTGTTTTTGTACTTTCCCCAGAGGGAGGAGAGGGAGGCCTCGTCGAGGCTGAGGATTCTCTCTGCCAGTCTGTTCAGGGCGGATTCCAGCATATCGTGTCGCTCCCGCGGGTCGTCTCGCCCCTATGGTAACCGGACCGCTGCGGAAAGTCAAACGAAACCGCCGGGCTGGTGTCCCAAAAAAAACCTTGTCTTTTTGCCTCGAATCGCTATAATCCCACATCTATTGCGGGGAAGCGATCGGAGTAGAGATTCTGCCGTCCGAAACCGTTTTTTCTCCGAGCTCGATCGGCGTCCGCGCGATCGTGAGGCGATTACCGATACGACCCATCTTTACGACGGAGAGCCAGAGGATGGATACCCTCTTTGCGCCCTGGCGCATGGAATATATCCGGGAGCAAAAGCGGGAAGGCTGCGTGCTCTGCCGCGAGTCACGCCGGTCAGAGGAGCTGGTCGTGGGTGAAGGGGAGCGCTGTTATGTCACGGTGAACCGCTATCCATACACGGGCGGTCACCTGATGATCGTTCCCTGCCGCCACCTGTCGAGTCTTGCCCATCTCCTCCCCGAGGAG
>JBFMBA010000361.1:0-11792 GCA_040755475.1 Thermodesulfobacteriota bacterium | reverse complement strand
CCGTGCCCTGTCCGGGGTTCCCGTTCTGACCGGCGCCCGACGGCGCCTGACGGGCCAGATTGCCGTGGAGCGGTTTGGCGCGGACGTCCTGATACTGGACGATGCCTTCCAGCACCGGTCGCTTTTAAGGAATCTTGACATCGTTATGATGGACGCGGCCACGCCCGTTGGAAACGGCCGGCTTCTTCCGGCAGGTCCGCTCCGTGAACCGTTGGCTTCCCTGCGGCGCGCCCATCTGATCGTCCGGACGGGATCGGAAGGCGACATCCTTGAACCGGAAAATCATACGGCCCCGGATATTCCGGTTTTCCGCGGAATCCGCCGCCCGTTGGGGATCGTCGAGGGACAAACGGGTCGTCTCTTTCCGGCGGACTCGCTTCAGAAGGCAAAGGTCTGCGCCTTCGCCGGGATTGCCCGGCCGGAGGCGTTTTGCCGGAGCCTGATCGCGCTGGGAGCGGAGGTCCTTGCCTTCAAGCCCTTCCCCGACCACCATCCCTACACCCGTTCCGATGTCATCGCATTGAAGCGGCTGGCCGAGGAAAAGGGAGCGGACAGGATCGTTACGACGGAAAAAGACGGCATCCGCCTCACGGATTTCCCCGATTTCCTGGCCGATCTGTCTGTACTGCGGATCGGGATGGAGGTTACCCCCCCGGGACCTTTTGCAGAGTTGATTTTTTCCGGGCTTGCATAGTACAGGAGATGCGTTTTTGCATACATGAGGAAAAGACCGTGGCATCCAAGCGTTTTGCCGATATCCTGTTCGCCTGTTTCCAGGGAATCCCCACCCCCGTTCGAAAGGCTTTCTTCACGGGCCTGTTCCGGCTCTTCTACCACATTTCTCCCCGCCAGCGACTGATTGCCGCCTATAATCTCCGGCGCGCCTTCCCGGACTGGAACGCCGATGAGATCCTCCGGAACGTCCGCGGCGTATATCGCAATCTCGGACTGGTGGCGGCGGAGTTCTTCGACATTCCCGGTCTGAACGCATCGAATATAGCGGGGCTCATCGATACGGAAGGGCTGGAACACTGCCGACAAGCCCTCTCGAAGGGACGGGGGGTCCTTCTGTTCGGCGCCCATTTCGGAAACTGGGAGCTGGCCGCAGCGGCGGTATCCCTCCTGGTCAAAAAGGCGGTCGTCATCTACCGCCCGCTGGACAGTGCCCTGCTGGACTACCTCATCCTCCGCGTGCGATCGGCATCGGGCAATGTCCCGCTGCCCAAGGATCGGGCCATGCGGCCCATGCTCAGGAGCCTCCAGCGGAATGAAATCCTGGGCATCCTGATCGACCAGAATGCCGCCTGTCACGAAGGGGTCTTTGTGGACTTTTTCGGGCATCCCGCCTGCACGACGGACGGTCTGGCGCTGCTGGCCCTCCATACCGAGGCGCCGGTGATCCCGGCTTACATGGCAAGGCTCCCGGACGGCCGGTACCGCCTGGTCGTGGGCCCGGAGGTGGAGATCATCCGCACGGGCGACCGGGAGGCGGATGTGGCAGCCAATACCCAGCGTGTCACGAAAATCATCGAAGAGACGGTTCGGCGGTACCCCGACCAGTGGCTCTGGGTGCACCAGCGCTGGAAGACGCAGCGATGCCAGGCGAGGAAATTGGAATAACAGGGAGAGTGTTGAAAATCGTGATCCCTCCGCGCGCTGGACCGGGAGCGCATCCCGCAAGCCCCGCCAGGCAGGCGGGGATGGAGGAAAGTAGGGGGGAAAGTAGGGACAGCTCCCGATTTTCCTCCTATTTTCCCTTAAGGCGCATACGCTGCGGGGCAGGGTCCCCGAAAGATCTCCAATGCGCGCTTCCGGGATCCGATTTCCAAATCGCACAGAGGGTTCAGAGAGGGTGAAGCTTGGAATGAAGGCGGTGTCCAATGAAGAGAGGCTTGCGGTCCGGGGAGGAGTAAGGCTGCCCGCCGAGGGAATGGAAAAGATACTGGTGCGGGGGACCAACTGGATCGGCGACGTGGTGATGACGCTCCCCGCTCTGGCCGCGATCCGCAGGCGCTGGCCCGCTGCGAGGCTCTTTGTCCTGACAAAACCCTGGGTGGCGGAGCTCTACCGCCTCTCGCCGGATGTGGACGAGGTGATCCTCTTTGAAGAGCCCGGCCGCCATGCCGGCGTCGGGGGACTGTGGCGCCTCGGGGCGGAGCTTCGCCGCTACCGGCTCGATTGCGCCATCCTGCTCCAGAACGCGATCGAAGCGGCAATCCTGGCGCGGATCGCCGGCATACCGCGTCGCGCCGGTTATAACAGCGACGGCCGGGGGCTTCTTCTCACCCATTCGGTCCGACGGACCCGGGCGATCCGCCGGGTCCATCAGATCGACTATTATCTCCGGATGGTGGAGGCGCTCGGCTGTCGGCCTGCGGAGCGTACCGTCCATCTGCACCCCGCGGGCGATTATGCAGGCATTTCGGAACGGTTTTTCCGTGAATGGGGCATCCGGGCGGGAGACCCCCTGATCGGCGTCGCACCCGGCGCCGCCTACGGGCCGGCGAAAAAATGGTTCCCGGACCGTTTCGCGTCCGTTGTCGACCGGCTGCTCGACGAGACGGGAGGGCAGGCGATTCTCTTCGGAAGCGACGGCGACAGGGAAAGCACGGCGGAGGTGAATAATCATGCCCGGCACCGCCTGATCGATGCGGCGGGAAGGACGAATCTCAGGGAGGCGATTGCGCTGATCTCCCGCTGCGACCTGTTCATCTCCAACGACACCGGTCTGATGCACATCGCCGGGGCGCTGGGGATTCCCATGGTTGCGATCTTCGGATCCACAAACCCGGAGACGACTTCGCCCGCAGGGGCGATGAGCGTCGTCATCCACCGGGATGTCGACTGCAGCCCCTGCCTCAAGCCGGTCTGTCCGACGGATTTCAGATGCATGGAACGGATCGGTGCGGATGAGGTCTACGGTGCGGCGCGGAGACTTATGATGCGTTCTTCCGGGACATGATTTCCAAGCTGTGCTACTGTCTCGAAAGGATAAAAAAGATGGGGGAGGAAAAACGGCAGGCGGCGGTCTTTCTGGACCGCGACGGGACGATCAACGAAGAGGTGGGATACCTGGACCGTCCGGAAAGGCTGAAGCTGATCCCCGGGGCCGCCGAGGCGATACGGCTGATCAACGGGAGCGGCATGCAGGCCGTCGTCGTGACCAACCAGTCCGGCGTCGCCCGGGGGCTCTTCGACGAGGTGGTCGTGGAGGCGGTCCACGCCAGGCTCCGGGAGCTGCTTCGGCAGGAGGGGGGATTTCTCGACGGGATCTACTTCTGCCCGCACCACCCGACGGAGGGCCGGGGGCCCTACCTGCAGAGCTGCGACTGCCGAAAACCTTCACCGGGGCTCCTCATCCGGGCGGCTGCCGAGCTCGGCCTTGATACGGCCCGCTCATATATGGTAGGGGACACGCTCAAGGATATGGAGGCGGGCATACGGGTCGGGGCGCGGGGCGTGCTCGTCCGCACGGGCTATGGCGCCGAGTCCGCCGCCGTGCTGGAGTCCAGTGAACAGTCGGGGCAGAGCGTACCAGCCGGGAGGGCACGGCCCGGCGGGGGGGCGGCGCTTGTCCGGCCTGTCCATATCGCCCGGGACATCCTTGCTGCCGTGCGCTGGCTCCTGAAGGACCGGATAACGTGAACATCCTGATCGTCAAGCTGAGCGCCATCGGCGACGTCATCCACACGCTGCCGGCGCTTGCCGCCCTGCGCCGGCGGTATCCGGACGCCCATATCACCTGGGTCGTCGAGGAGGCGGCCGCCGATCTGCTTGCGGACCATCCCGACCTGGATCGTGTCCTGATCTCCCGCCGCAAAACCTGGATCAGGGCGCTCCGGCGGGGGCGCATCGCGGCGCCGCTGCGGGAGATGCGCGCCTTTCTTCGGGCGCTGCGCAGCCGCCCCTATGACCTGGTCATCGACTTTCACGGCCTGTTCAAGAGTGCCGTTGTGGTCCTTCTGAGCGGGGGGAGGCGCAAGCTGGGCTACGACAGCATGCAGGAGGGAAGCGGCCTTTTTTACGGCGAAAAAATCCCCGAAGCGATGGAGAAGCACGCGGTCGACCGCTACCTCGATTTCGTCCGCTATCTTGCCGGAAACGGGATCGAACCTTCAAGTCTCACGGGGTCTCCGGAATTCAAGATTGCTGCCCTTGAAGAAGGGCTGCGGCAGTGGACTGTTCTCCTAGATGAGACCTTTGCCCGGCGTGAAAATCGGATTTCGGACGCGCGCATTGGAGATTTTTCGGGGGCCCCTGCCCCCGCAGCGCAGCGCCCGCAAAGACAACTGTCTGAGCGCGAAGCGCGAGTTTCGTCTTTGCAGCGCAGCCAGGAGGCGCAGGGTCGGAAAATGTCCAGCGCGCAGAGGGATCGCGATTTTCAAAGCCCTCGGAATGAACATTCTGGAGTGATCGATTCGGCGGAGAGTCGGGGGGACGGAGGGGAATCAGGCGGGGGAAGGAAATCGGAAAGACGTTTCGTGGCGGTCAGTCCGGTCGCCTTCTGGGAGACGAAACTCTGGGAGGATGACAAATTTGCCGAACTCGGCGACCGGATCCAGCGGGAACTGGGTGTCGGGGTGGTCTTGACGGGAGGCGAAGCCGGCCCGCTCGAGCGAATCCGGGCGCGGATGCAGCATGCGGCCGCCAATCTCGGCGGACGGACGACCCTCAGGGAACTGGCCGCCCTTTATCGGGCAGCGGACCTGGTCGTTTCCACCGACTCGGGCCCCATGCACCTGGCGGCGGCGGTGGGAACGCCGGTCGTGGCCCTCTTCGGGCCGACCGATCCCGCCCGCACGGGTCCTTACGGCCCCGGCCACAGGATCATCCGCCGCGATCTGGACTGCAGCCCCTGCTTTCGGAAGCATTGCAGTGCCCCCCGGTGCATGACCGACATCTCCGTAGAGGAGGTCTTTGCGGCAGTCAGGGCAGTGCTTGGAAAATAAAACAGAAACGAGAGATTTGGAAATCGCGATCCCTCCGCGCGCTGGACATTTTCCGACCCTGCGCCTCCTCGCGTCGCTGCGGGGGCAGGGTGCCCCGAAAAATCTCCAATGCGCGCTTCCGGGACATGATTTCCAAATCTCTCAAGTCTTCAAACAATGACTGAAAATAAAGGAGAGAAAGATGGGCATCAACAAGGAGCTTCTGGAAATACTGGCCTGTCCGAAATGCAAGGGGGAGGTGCGGCTGACGCCGGCGGAGGACGGCCTGATCTGCGATCGGTGCCGGCTGCTTTACGAGATCCGGGAAGATATTCCCATCATGCTCATCGATGAGGCAAAGCCGATCGAGAAATAAGCCGGGGTTAAAGAATGACGACCTTGCAATAAGTGTAAAGAGGTGTTCAAGCCGTCAAAGAACGCTTTCTGTGTCCTGGAAGACATACTCCGGGACAATGTCCCGCAGTTTTTTCTTGATCGCCGGGGCGTCGAAGCGGTCTGCCGCCTCCTGGAGCGCTTTGAGCCGGGCATCCAGCGAAAAGGCAGGTTCCTGCGGGCTCGCTGACCGGTCCGCCTGACCGTCCGATCGAAGGACCATGATCTTGTCGTGCTTCGTCGGAACAATGCCCTCCCCGACGGTAATCAGCTCCTCGTATAGTTTTTCGCCGTCCCTCAGACCGGTAAAGACGATCTTCACGTCCCTGTCCGGCTCCCGCCCGGAGAGGCGGATCAGGTCCCTCGCCATATCGACAATCTTCACGGGCGTCCCCATCTTCAGGATGAACACCTCCCCGCCCTGCCCCATGGCGCCGGCCTGGAGGATCAGCTGGGCGGCCTCGGGGATCGTCATGAAGAAACGCCTCACGTCGGGATGGGTGACCGTGACGGGCCCCCCCTGCTCAATCTGATTCCTGAACACCGGGATGACGGAACCCGAAGACCCGATCACGTTTCCGAACCTGACGGCCATGAAGCGGGTCGGGGCGCCCTGCCGACAGGCGTACAGGAACAGCTCCGTCACCCGTTTGCTCGCGCCCATGACGCTGGTGGGCCGCACGGCCTTGTCGGTGGATACGAGGACAAACCTTTCCGTCTCGTATTGCACGGCCGTCTCCATGACGACCCGGCTGCCGATGATGTTGTTGGATACCGCCTCCCAGGGGTTCTTCTCGAGCATGGGGACGTGTTTGTAGGCAGCCGCGTGAAACACCACCTGGGGCCTGTATTTCTCGAAGACCGAGTCGATGAGCTTTTCATCCTGGACCCGGCCCAGGACCGCACGGCACCGGTCCCCGTGAGGCTTGCCGCGGAGCTCCAGTTCGATATGAAAAAGGTTGGACTCGTTCGCATCGAGAAGGATCAGGGTTTGCGGTTCGAAACGGAGAATCTGGCGGCACAGTTCAGCACCGATCGACCCGCCGCATCCCGTCACCAGGACCGTCTTTCCGCTGAGGCACCCGGTGATCTCCTCCATGTCCAGCTGCACGGGCGAGCGTCCCAGGAGGTCTTCATAATTGACGTCTCGGAAGGCCTTGATACTGACCCGGCCGTCGATGATTTCACCGATTCCCGGCAGGGTTTTGTAGGCGATCTGGCAGAGCTTGCAGGCTTCGACCACCCGGCGCATCTGATCCCCCGTGGCCGAAGGGATGGCAATCAGGATCTCCCGGATCCCCTGCGCTTCGATAATCCTGGCCATGTCGCCGAGCGAACCCAGGACCGGTATGCCGTGGATCGAGCGGCCGTGTTTCTTCCGGTCCTCATCGATGAAGCCGACGACGAGATAGGGGAGGTGATCGTTTTCGATGATCTCCCGCAGCGTTTTTTCCCCGGCAGACCCGGCGCCCACGATGAGAATGCGTTTGCGCTGGGCGGTCGGGACGGCCGCGGCCTGTCCGCTGCGGTCCATCCGCAGATAAAACGTCCTGATGAACATCCGCAGACCGCCGGTCAGCAGAAAGGTCAGCCCTCCGTCCATCACAAAAATCGCCCGGGAATAACCGCCTTCAAAGCGGAAAAAGACAAAAATGAATGACAGGATCAGCAGCGTTGCGGTTGCCGACGCCTGGAGCAGCCGCCAGAAATCGCCGGTGCTTGTATAGCGCCACATCCCCCGGTACAGTCCGAAGAGGTAGAAAATGGCCAGCTTCAAGGGGATGATGACGAACAGACTCTCCCCGAGCAGCCCGGCAAAGAAGTCGTCCAGGACGAACTCAAAGCGGAACAGATAGGCAAGGCTCAGCGCGGCGGCGAAGAGGATCGCATCCCCCAGGAGCATCAGATAGAAATGGCCGTTTTTAAAGGGTATCTTCATGGTTCATGATGTGCTATAGCAGCCCGGCCTTTCTTGCCGACCGGATGATCACGGAGGAATAGATCAGTTCGATGGCGATAAAGGGCGCGAAAAACAGCAGCCTTCTGCTGTCTCCGGGGGCATTCACCATCAGTACGGCGGCCACTCCCTGCAGAATCGACAGGCCGTAATGGAAAACCGTGACGGCCTGATGGCTGTATCCCAGGCGCTGGAACAGCTGATACAGATGCGTGCGGTGGGCTTCCGTCACCTTCTGGCCGCTCAGCAGCCTTCTGGAGAAGGTGAAGGCCGTGTCGTATATGAAATGAAACAGCAGCAGCGGCATGACGAAAAAGGAGGTGTGCGAGTGATCGTATCGGGCCGCCATGATCGCGAGTACGGCAAATGTGAAGCCCAGAAAAGCACTGCCCACGTCGCCCATGAAGATGCGCGCCGTGGGAAAGTTGTATATCAAAAATCCCAATGTGCCGGCAATGATCGTGTAGGTGATGATATAGACGAAAATGCTCCCCTGCATGAAGGTGATGGCACAGAAAAAAAGGCTCGCGATCAGCGCCGTGCCGCCCGCCAGTCCGTCCAGACCGTCCATGAAGTTGAACGCATTGGTCAACCCCATAATCCAGAGGAAGGAGAGGGGGTAGCCCAGCCAGCCGACCATGACATCTCCCGAGAAGGGAATGTTGATCTGGTCGATGACCAGGCCGACCGACAGGACGACTATGACGGCGATAATCTGCGTCATCAGTTTCATGAGGAACGGTTTGTTCTTCATGTCGTCGTACAGGGAAATGGCGGCGATGAGGATCGCCGACAGGGCAAAGCCGTAAAAAAAGACCCTGTTGATCATCGTGGTTTCCGCAACCAGAGCGACGATCACCACCCCGATCAGAAACGTGGCCACGATCGCGATGCCGCCGGACTTGGGCACCGGATTGTCGTGGGAAGAGCGCTCGTTCGGGATATCCAGTATACGGATACGGGATATCATCAGGCGCGTGATCGCGATCGACACGACGACCAGTGTAAGGCCAAATGCGAGATGGGTCAGAAAGGCGGTCGGGGTCACGGCGCATTCCCGCTTTCGTGGCGGCGCATTTCCCGGACCGCATCCGCCCAGCCTGCGGTCAGATCGAACCCGGGTGTAAAACCCAGTTCCCTTTGGATCAGACGACTGTCCACCGCAACATCCTCCAGGTACTTGTCGATGGTCGCCCGGCCCACCGGCGGCCGACGCCCCGTTATCTTGATCACGTCCTCGAGAAGCCCGACGGCGCACCGGACCGGCGAAGCCGGCAGGTTGAAGCGGGGGGGCGTGCGGTCCAGGGCCCGGCAGATGGCTGCTATGATGTCCGCCAGGCGATGGGTTTGACCGTCGGAGACATTGTACAGCCGTCCCGCCGCCATGGGATGTCCGAGCGCCAGTACCGCCGCCCGGGCGATATCCTTGTCATAAATCACGGTACGCCGGTTCTGTCCCCGTCCGACGGGGACAAACCATCCGCTTTCCAGCGCCCGGAAGAGCTGCCGGTAGTTCCCCTTCACCCGGGCACCGTAGACGGCCGCCAGGCGCAGCACCACGCCGATCGGATTTCCGGCTTTGTCCCTTGCGGCAAGGACCCTTTTTTCGGCATCGAGCTTGGTCTGCCCGTAAAGGGTGTCGGGTCGGGGCTCGGTCCCCTCGTCGACGAACCGGCCGCCGGTGTCGCCATAGACCGAAATGGTGCTGAAAAAAAGAACCCGTCCGACGTGCTCTTTTTCGGCGCACCCTACCATGTTTTCCGTGCCGCCCACATTAATTTTTTGATACAGGGCCTGCAGATGGTCCGGGGGATTCACCTGGTGCAGCAGAGCGGCCAGATGGACCACCGCGTCCACCCCCCGGACGGCCGCCCTTACAGCGGATACATCGGTCACATCGCCGATCCGCGCTTCCACGTCAGCCGGCCAGGTCCCCGCCGGCGCCGGATCGATGGAGAGGGTGCGGACGGTATGACCTGCGTCGCGCAGGGCGCTTACGACGAGCGGCCCGATGGCGCCGGTGGCGCCGGTCACCAGAACAAGGGGGCGCTGCTTCTCTGTCACCGCTTCCATCCCATCAGATTCCTTTATAAGGACCGCTCCGCCCGAGCAGGCCGTCGCGCAATCCCGCCAGCATGAAGCGGACGTTGTGCAGCCGCGGAGGGATCAGCAGCGAGAACTGCAGGAACTTGACAGCTGCCCGCGGAATGTCCTGGGCGGTCCATCGGGTCGGCGTGTGCGCCAGTCGGTACAGCAGCAGGCGATTGCGCATGATGTAGTACAGCCGGATCGGATCGTGCACCTTGATGTGCCCCAGGCCGAAGGGGAGCCGCAGATGACGGCGGCCGAGTCGGTGGTGCATCGTGGCCGTGCAGACACCGACCAGCGCATACCCCCTGGCCAGCGCACGAAAACTCCATTCCAGATCCACGTTGTCGATGAACAGACGCTCGTCCATTGCACCGATGTCCGAAAGCGCGTCCAGAGAGATGAGCGATCCCGAGCTGATCAGGAAATCGCATGCCACCCGATCGTCGTTTCCGGAATGGTAGATCTTGCGGTTGACCGGAAACCCGATACGCACGAAGGGCGCGTACCGGTCTTCCCGGGGGTCGTGGAATCTCGGACCGACGGCGGCGATCCTTCGTCCGGCAAGCGATGGGACAGATGCCCGCTTGAGCGTGCCGACCATATCCGGCGCCGGCTCGCTGTCCTGATCGAGCAGCAGGATCTGTGAAAAGTCCCGTTCCCTGGCCCATGCAATGCCGCGGTTGAGCGCGGCGGCAAGACCGATATTCCGGGGCTCTTTCAGGATGACGGTCTTGCCCTGTTCGACTTGCGCGCAAAACCCGTCGAAGGCCGCGTCGGCAGTGCCGTTGTCCACGATGACCAATGCGTCCACCTGCGGCAGGGTGGCGGCATGGAGCTTTTGCAGCGTCGCCACCTCCGGGTAAAAGGTGACGACGACCGCACAGACCCTGTCTTGCGTCCCTGGATGGGGATGTTGATTCGCCGGTGGCGCCATCGCCTCTCAGCCTCCCCGGAGCAGATCGCGCAGCGCCGAACGCGTGCCCGCTCCGTAGCGCCGGTATCGGCCGCTCACGGTTTCCCTGAGGATCGGTGTGATGCGTTGGATGCGCGCCATATTGGTGATATGCAGCCGGATCCGGGTGTGTTCGAGCTTGTCCTGGACGCGCGCCGGCAATTGCCGCGCCACGGCGACCGGCGACCGGAGCAAGCGCTCGAGCAGCGACTCCATGCGCCTGATGTCGTTGCGCAGCAGCGCAGTCCTGGATAACGCCATCTCCCTGACCTTCACGTCCAGGGTCCGGCGACGCATACCGAGCTGATTGGCGCCGTGCTGCCTATAGTCGATCAGGGGGCGTTCGACCACATCCGTTTTACCCACCGCGGCAGCGACCAGGGCCAGCCATTCGTCATGGATCCAGCCCTCCCCGAAGGGTACCGCGCTGGCGAGCAGACCCGATCGGAAGGCCGCCGTGGCGCCGGTGACAAGGCTTCTGCGCAGCAGGACGTCGAAGCCCCGCCCGTCGTGAAGGTGCCGTATTTCATCGGGCCTGACCTCCAGTGCCTCGAAGAGGGAACAGCCCATATCGCCCAGATGCGCATCGACGAGCCTCGCATCGCTGTGCAGCAGCAGCAGGTCGGGATCGGCCGCGAAGCGCGCGCTCATGACCGCCAGCTTGTCGGGATGCCAGACGTCGTCCTGGTCGCAGACAAAAATGAGGTCCGCTCCCGCCCGTTGCAGCGCTCTCTCGAAATTCAGGATATACCCAAGATTGCACGGGTTTTGTCCGACTTCGACGGTGATGCCCCGCCCTTGAGCCTGCACGGCGAATGCCTGCAGGATTGCCTGTGTTCGGTCCGTCGATCCATCGTCCGCCGCCAGGATTTTCCCGGGCGGGTGCGACTGGGCCAGCAGACTGTCCAGCTGCTGCTGCAGATACCGTTCGCCGTTGTACGTGCAGAGAACGACGGAAATGGAGAGTTCCTGACTGTCAGGCATCGGATTCAAGCTCCCCGCCTATGGGGAATGACACCTCGCTATGAAGGGAATTCACTTGTACGGTTCTCCGACTGCCGATCCGCGGCGAGCGGCCGGGGAGATTACAAAAACAGGCGTTCACCCGGCTGCGGCTGGCGGTCCAAGGGCAGGTTGGGATTGTAAAACGGATCGCCCTGCCGAATGATTTTTTGCCATCTGCTCATGAAATGCCGCGTGTCCTCCAGATGGGGATCGCTTTCGACGGACTGGCCGCGGGTCGCGGACTCGTGATGGTAAAGCGTCGCATAAGGGGTGAATAGGTTGGCATATCCCATCTCCCGCACCCTCAGGCAGAAATCCGTATCGCCGAAGCCGACCCTGTATGTTTCATCGAAGCCGGCGACCCGGTCAAAGATCTCCCTTTTCACCATCATGCACGCCGCCGTGACCGCGCTGCAGCCTCTGATGGAGGCGAACTGGCCCATGTACCCCGTATCGTCCGAATCGT
>JBFMBA010000360.1:0-12412 GCA_040755475.1 Thermodesulfobacteriota bacterium | reverse complement strand
CTGGGACACACCCAGGGCGACGCCGCCCTGCAGGACATGGCCGCCCTTCTGAAGCACACCTTCCGTGAATCGGACATCACGGCCCGCATGGGGGGAGACGAGTTCGCGGTTCTCGCCCTGGAGGCGCGGCGTGAGAACGCAGAGATGCTGACGGAAAACCTGCGCCGGGAGATCGCTCTGTTCAACCGGACCCAATCCCGGCCCTACCTCCTGTCCGCCAGCGTGGGGACCGTTTTCTGCGACCCGGCAAAGCCGAGCGATCTGGAGACCCTCCTGGGAACCGCCGACCGGTTGATGTACGATGAAAAACAGCGGAAGCACCGCGATGTGTCCGCAATCATCCGCCCCTAGCGGGACCGTTGCTCTAAAGAAGCGAAGTCACGAAAAGCCTCGTCGTTGACGATTCCGGTCGCACCCGGAACCGCATCGGTCAGGCTCTCGGGAACGGAGGCCACGCAGCGATGAACGCGAACCCGGAGGCGCCGGCTCCCGCCGCCCTGTCCGCCGGCCGGACGGATGGCTTGGCCGAGGTGCTGGACGCCGTCATGGGGCAGGCCGCCGGCACCATAAGCGTCCTTCTGAACCGCCGCGTCCTGCTGAAAGTGCCCGTCATCGAACACGTGACCACCCCCGGGCTGATCGCGTTCTTCGAGGAGAAGCTGGCCGACGTGGGCGTGACGATCCGGCAGCGCTATTGTGGGTCTCTGAACGGGGCGGCCGCCCTGGCCTTCTCGTCGGAGAACGCCCTGTCTTTCGTCCGGGCACTCGTTGGCATCGAGCATGAGCTGGACCGTCTGTCCGCGGCGGACCAGGCGGTCCTGGCGGAGGCGGGGAACATCGTCCTGAACGCGGCCATCGGGGTCATGGCGGACCGGTGCAGCAGCCGGTTGCGGATCAGCCTCCCCGACGTTTCGCTGAGCCGGAAAGGGAAGGATGTCGCCCTGGAGCTCCTCGGCGCCGTGGCAGAGGCGCACAGCGCCCTGGTCCTCATGAACCGCTTCTCAATCGGAGATCTGGAGCTGACCGGCTATGTCATCCTCCTGATGCCGGAAGGGGATGTGAAACGGCTTCTGGCCTGTTTCGACGGAGATAAGGCGTCGAAAGACCTCGCACGCCGATGAAAACCGGGGTTCGGATGCTTTTTTTTCACCCCTTTCCGGACCCGATCCGGGATCAGTCAGAACAGCGGCAAGATGCCAGGTCCAGAAGGATATCAACCTCGTTGGGTCATGAGAGAGGAGAGGGAGGCATGGCCAGACGACCGGGAAACCGCACGGTGCAGCCGTTTTTGAGGGCCGTCGCCGAGGCCAGCAATTTCGGTATACTGGTGCTCGATGCCCGGGGCCGGATCGTGACCTGGAACCCGTGGCTCACCGAACGCACCGCCGTCCCGGAATCGCAGGCGCTCGGCAAGACACTCCCCGAGGCCCTGGCCGGCATCCCCGAAAAGACCGTCGACCTGTGCGCGGAAGTCCTCAAAACCGGCCAGCCCCGGATCCTCTCCCCGACGCTCCATGGAATCCTGATCCCATTCACCAAACCTTCGCAGCAGATAGGACGGCTCTATCCCGTTTACGACGAGCACGACGGTGTTTCGGGGGTGGTTCTGTTCATCCACGACGCTTTCCAGGTCATGGATTACGAGCAGCGGGCGCAGGAGACCCTGAACGCCAGGAACCGGGACCTTGCCCTTTTGAACCGCGTCGCCATCGTCCTTGCTTCCATCCGGGCAGGTCGCGATATTTACGCCTATATCGCAACCACGCTCAGGGAGCTCACCGGCGCCGCCACGGCGACCTTCGGCCTGTACGATCCGCACCAGCGGGAGCTACACGTCAAGCACGCGGAACTGGACCATAACCTGATCACCGACCTGATACGGGCGCTGGGGGGCAAAAAGCTGACCGAGGCGGGCTTTCCTGTAAGCGACGATATCCGGCGCGATCTGATCAATAACCCGGTCCGAATCCAGAATACGCTGAGCGAGGTCACATTCGGCCTCGTTCCGCCGTGGGTCGGGAAAGTCGCCCAGCGGGTGCAGCGGATCGACCGGTTCATCGGCATCGCGTACGTCGTGGACGACGGACTGTACGGGACATCCGTGCTGGGTCTGCGGACCGGCCGGCCCACCCCCTCCCTGGAGATGCTGCAATCTTTTGCCGGCCTGGCGGCGGTGTCGCTCAGGCGCAACCAGGTGGAAGAGTCCCTGCAGCTGAGCGAGGAGCGCTATAAGGCTTTCGTGACGCAGAGCTCCGAGGCGATCTGCCGGTTCGAGATCGAACATCCGCCGATCGATACGGCCCTGCCGACGGACCTGCAGATCGACCTCCTCTACGCCCGGGCGGTGATCCGGGAGTGCAACCTGATCTTCGCGACCACCCACGGCTGCGCAAGGCCCGAGGAGATGATCGAACAGAAGATCGGGCGGATCTACCCCCGCATGGACAGGGGGAACGTCGAGATCATCCGGACCTTCATCGAAAAGGGCTACCGCCTTTCCGACGTGGAGACCCGGGAGCGGGCGCCGGACAGATCGATCCGCTATTTTCTGAACATCCTGATCGGCCACGTCGAAAAGGGCCGGCTGCTGCGGGTATGGGGCGTCAAAAAGGAGATATCCCGGATCAAGAAGGCGGAGGAGGAGATCCGGATGCTCAACGTGACGCTCGAACGGCGCGTGGCCGAGCGGACGCTCCAGCTGGAGAGGGCCAACAAGGAGCTGGAGGCGTTCGCCTATTCCGTGTCTCATGATCTGAGGGCGCCGCTGCGCGCCGTTGACGGCTACACCCGGATACTGCTGGAAGATATCGGACCCCGGCTCGACGCCGAAGGCAGGCGCCTTTGCGAGGCCGTCAGCCGGAGCGCCCGGAACATGGAAAAGCTGATCAGGGACCTGCTGGCCTTCTCGCAGCTCAGCCGCGTGGAGATGCGGCTGTCGTCCGTCGATATGGAACCCATGGCAAAGGCCGTTTTTCAGGAACTGACCTCTCCGGAAGACCGCAAACGCATCGACTTCCGCCTCTCCCCCCTGCCCCGGGCCCGGGGCGATGCCGCGCTGATCCGACAGGTCTGGACGAATCTGCTGTCCAACGCGATCAAGTTTTCCTCCAAAAGGGAGCGGGCCTTCATCGAGGTCGCCTCCCAGGAGCGGGGCGGCGAGACCGTCTACTGGATCCGGGACAACGGGACAGGCTTCGACATGCGCCACGCGGACAAGCTGTTTCTCGTTTTCCAGAGCCTCCACAGCCTGGGGGAGTTCGAGAGCGTGGGCGCGGGGCTGGCGATCGTCCAACGGATTATCCACCGGCACAACGGCCGCGTCTGGGCGGAGGGCCAGAAGGACAGGGGCGCGGTGTTTTATTTCACCCTGGGAAGCGAAGCGCGAAGCGAGACCCCACCAACAACGGACAAGGAGGCGATAGGAGCGCAATGATACCCATTCTGATCGTCGAAGACCTCCCCTCGGACGCGGAGTTCTGCGAGCGGGAGGTGAAAAAGGTGCTGCCCGACAGCCAATGCCTGCGCGTCGAGACACAGGAAGATTTTCTGGCCGCCCTGGATTCGTTCCGGCCCGAAGTGATCATCTCGGACTACAAGATGCCCCGGTTCGACGGGATGACGGCCCTGACGCTGGCGCTGGAGCGCGTGCCGGAAACCCCCTTTCTCATCCTCACCGGATCGATGAACGAGGAGACGGCGATGGAATGCATGAAGGCCGGCGCCTGGGACTATGTGGTCAAGGAGCACATCCGGCGGCTGGGTCCGGCGGTCCTCTCCGCCCTGGAGCGAAAGCAGAACCGCGATGAGCGTCGCAAGGCGGAAGCGGATCTGCTCAAGCTCACCGAGCGGCTGCGCAAGACCCTGGGGGCCGTGGTGAAGGCCATCGCCACGGCCGTGGAAACGAAAGACCCTTACACGGCGGGACACCAGCGGCGGACATCCGATCTGGCGCGGTCCATCGCCGAAGAAATGGGACTGACCGCCGACCAGGTGGATTTCATCCGCACCGCCTCCTCGATTCACGACATCGGCAAGATATCGATCCCGGCGGAGATTTTGAGCAAACCCACGAGGCTCTCGGAGATCGAATTCAACCTGATCAAGATCCATACCCAGGCCGGGCATGACATCCTCAAGGATATCGAGTTTCTCTGGCCGGTGGCCACCGTGGTCCTGCAGCACCACGAGCGGATGGACGGCTCCGGCTATCCCGCGGGCCTCCGGGGGGAGGCGATCCTTCCGGAGGCTAGGGTCCTTGCAGTGGCCGACGTGGTGGAGGCCATGGCCTCCCACCGGCCCTACCGTCCGGCCCTGGGGATCGACGCCGCTCTGGAAGAGATCGCCAATGGCAGCGGCTCCCTCTATGATCCCGCCGTTGCGAAAGCCTGCCTGAAATTGTTCAAAGAGGATGGATACCGGCTGGTGGGGTGACGGCCGGACAGTGAACATCCCCGTCCACCGGACGGAGTATTGCGCGGGGAGACGTCATAAAAAAACCGGCCGGACGGAAGGATCTCCGTTCAGCCGGTTCTTTTCTTTTCACGGATGCGGTTATCGTTACTTGGTCGCAGGAGCCGCAGGAGCCGCAGGAGCCGCGGGGGCCGCAGGAGCCGCCGGGGCCTCAGGTGCCGCAGGGGCCGCGGGCGCAGGAGCAGGCTCGGCCTTGGGAGCCGGTTTGGGCTCTTCAGCCTTTTTGCATCCTACCACAGCGAAGGATAATGCCGCGAAGAAAAACAGTGAAAAAATAACAGCCAATACTTTCTTCATGTCCAAGCCTCCTTTCATTCAAGATCGTTCAGGGATCTCCCTCATGACGAGATTCATTAGATCAATATTTTCTCCTTGTCAAGCGTTATTCATCCCTATATGATGAAATCATGAACCACCGCTGGGCGCTGATCGATACGCCGTCGCAACTGAGAAAAGCGGAAAACGCAATCCGCAAGGCCGGAATGATCGCACTGGATACGGAGTACGATTCCTTCCGTTACTTTCGGGACAAGCTCTGCCTGATCCAGGTCCAGACAGGCGCAAGGACATGGATCATCGATCCCCTGGCAGGGCTTGATCTCGCCTTCCTGGGCGATGTTCTCGACGATCCGGCCGTATTGAAGATCCTTCACGCCGGAGACAACGACATCCGCATCCTGAAGCGGGATTACGCCTTCGCCTTCCGGAACATCTTCGACACCCACCGCGCCGCCTCGCTGGTGGGATGCCAGCGGCTTTCGCTTGCAAGGCTTCTGGATGACTACCTGGGCGTCGTTCTGGTGAAAAAAATGCAGCGTTCCCGGTGGGATCTGCGTCCGCTCCGCGAGGAGCAACTCGACTATGCCGCCCTGGACACGGCCCATCTCCCCGGACTCTACCAAAGGCTCGACCACGAACTCCGGGAAAAGGGGGTCGAAAAGGAAGCCCAGCAGCTCTTTGCCGGGATGACGGCCGTCGTGTGGCAGCCCAAGACACTGGATCGCACGGCGCATCGGCGCTTTCCGGGATACGCGGCGCTGACCCCCGAGCAGAAGAACCATCTCCGCCGGCTGCACCGCTGGCGATTTGAGAAGGCGCAGGAAATCAACCGCCCCCCCTTCATGATCCTCCCCGATCACCACCTCGTCGGCCTATCCAGGCTGGAAAATCCCTCCCTCGAAGCCATGACCGGCGACAGCCTGCTCTCCCCCGAGAAAACCCGCCGCTTCGGCCCCGAGCTTCTGGCCATCCTCCGGAAGGATTGGTATGGCGATGGATGCCGGTGACGCCGGCAGGGCGGTGACGCTCTTTGCGATGCATCCTACACGACGGACATGATGCGGGTGAGGCGGGCGAGCAGCACCGGATGGGCAAACATTCCCCCGATTTTCAGCCGGCCGGTCAGCAGATGGGCCGCGACTTTGCGTCCCGCCTCGTCGAACAGCCAGGGGAGACCGCCGACGATGGCCACCGCACTGAGGTCCATGACCCTGCCGGACGCCGTCCGGATGATGAGGGCGGCATCCTCGGCGACGCCCGCTTCGATCCTGAGCCCTGCTTCCGAAAAGCGAAGGGTGACCACCGCCTCGATATCGTCCAGCGCGATGGCCGCTGCACCCCGCATTTTCCCGAAGGCGGCCCGCTTTTCCGGGTGCTGCGCCAGGTTCTCCGTCAGCAGAGCGGCCAGAATACCGGCGAAGGGAATTTCGCCCGCACGATTGTCTATGGGTGCCGATTTCATGATCTTCCGCCCGTTCAGAAAGCCGTCCGATACAAGGCCAGCACCTCGTCCGCATCGAGGACGAGCCGGGGATTGTTGACGATGGCGCCGTCGGACAGGCTGAGCGCCGCCGCCTTGGGCAGGTCCGCCTCCGTCACGCCGACCGCCGACAGCCGATCCGGATGGCCGATCCGCACCACCAAACGGGTGATCTCTTCGATCGCCGCCTCGGCGGCGGCCCGCTCGTCCGCTCCCCTTTCACGTACCCCCAGGGCCTCGGCAACCATGGCGTAGCTCTCCGACGCCTCGCCGAGGTTGTAGGCCATGACATGGGGAAGGAGGATGCCGTTGGCGATCCCGTGCGGCGTCCGGCAGACCGCCCCCAGCGAGTGGGCCATCGCGTGGACCAGACCCACCATCGCGTTCCCGAAGGCCCAGCCGGCCATCGCGGCGGCGATCTGCATCTGACCCCTGGCCGCGAGATCCTCGCCCTTTTCCATGCAGACGGGGAGGTACCGCCCGATCAGACGGAGCGCGTGCATCGCCAGGCCGTCGGCGACCGGCTCCCGCTGCATGGATTGCAGCGCCTCGATGGCGTGGGTCAGGGCATCCATCCCCGTCGAGGCGGTCAATAGCGGCGGGAGCTTCGCCGTCATCACCGGATCGAGGATCGCCACCCTGGGCGCGTTGAAGTGCTCGACGCTGAGGATCTTC
The DNA here is from genome assembly GCA_040755475.1 of Thermodesulfobacteriota bacterium. Classification (GTDB taxonomy): domain Bacteria; phylum Desulfobacterota; class Syntrophia; order Syntrophales; family UBA5619; genus JAKAFS01. Next base: position 5,508 of record JBFMBA010000360.1, on the reverse strand, counting down.
TGCCCCTTGCGCTCGTCGAGGATAACGGCCATGCAAGTCACCTCGCTCCCCGTCCCGGCCGTCGTGGGGATGACGATATGGGGCGTCTGCGGCCGGGTGAGGAGCTGTATCCCCTCGAAGTCCTCGATGGCGCCCCCCTCGGTCAGGAGAATGCAGACCATCTTCCCGGTGTCGATCACGCTGCCGCCCCCCAGGCTGACGACGCAGTCGGCCCCGCTCTCGCGGGCATAGGCCGCGGCACGGTTGACGACACCCACGCCCGTGTCCTGGGGAATATGGCTGAACAGACCGGCACACCGGTCGCCGAGCGCCTTGACGATCCCCTCGGCCAGCCCCGCCTCCATGATCCCCGGATCGGTCATGACCAGCGCGCGGCGGCATCCGAGGCCCGCCATCTCCACTCCGCAGTCGCGGGCCGCGCCGGCACCGAAGACGACTTTTGTCGGGCCGTAATAGACAAAGGACAAATCCCTGTCGTAGGCCATGGCTGCCACCCCCTGATCAGACCTCGTCCGGCCACACCGTTTCGATTTCGCACAGCAGGTCGATCACCTTGTTGACGCTCTTGATGTTCCGGACGACATAGGTCAAATCGCCCTTGAGCTTCAGCTTCCCCTGCATGAGGGCCTTGGTCGCGTCAACCTCTTTTTTCGCCACCTGCTTCCAGCGGGCGTAGTCGCCCGACATGATGAACTTGGCGGACTGTGCCTTTGCCTCGTCGCAGATCTGAAAATCGCGCACCTCACCGTGCCAGTAGTCGGTGAAGAGGTAGATAGGCTCGGGGATCCCCCGCTCCGGATCGGGGTTCACGATGATCGAGACGCTCCCCTCCCAGTTCTTGGCAACCTCCTTGTATTCGCTCGATTCGGCAATCTTCGCCCTCCACGCATCGAGCCATTCCTGAGACATCGCCTGGTACTTCGCCATATCCTTGCTCCTTTCGACTGTTGATTGTCATGGCTTCTGTGGTCAGCAAGGGGAGGGGTTTTGCCGAGGCTCATTGGATATTTTTCGGGCACCATGCCACCGCAGCGATGCGTCCGTTGGAAAACATCTCTGAGCGGCTCAAAGGCGCGAGTTTGTTTTCCGACAGCGGAGCGAGGATGTGCATGGTCCAAAAAAGATCCGAGCCGCGGCAAAACCCCTCCCCGCAGCAAAAACCTACCGGTAGAGCCGCTCCCTGAGATGATCCAGACCCAGCTCCCGGAGCTTCTCCTCCCGGGGAACGCCCTGTTCATCGAGCCCCCGGAGGGCGTAGTACTCCCCTTTCAGCCGCTCCATGTCGGGAACCGAGCCGGCGCCCGCGCCTTCGGCAAGGGGCGTCAGGATCCGCTTCGGCAGGACATCGTCCCTGGCGGTCACCCCGAGCAGGTTGTTGATTCCCCGCTTGAGCGTCCAGTCCCGGGCGCCGCAGGCCATCAGGTCGTCGAAGCCGAAGCCGAAGCCCGTAATCGCGTTGAAGGCGTCCCGGATCGTCTCGGGCTTCAGGCAATCCGTCAGGTAATGGCAGATTGAAAGGGAGTTCCCGAGGATGCCGTAGTTCTCCGAATGGAAGACGAGTTCCGCCTTCCCCTCACTCGTCGTCCCCCGGTAGTCGTCCTTCATGGGAAATAGCTGGGGCCAGGAGGCCATCCCCTGTTCGGTGGCCAGGACCGCGTGCTGAAGGTGGCAGGCGCCCCGGTTCGACATCATGTAGGCCAGCCCCATTCCGTGAAACCCCCGCGGGTCGTGCATGGGAAGGTCCAGACCCTTTACGTGCACGACCGCGTCCAGGGCATCGCCGCCGATGGTCCGGGCGGCCGCGAGGCTCCCCTCGGCAAGAAGCGCACCGAAGCCCTCCCGCCTTGCAATCCTGGGCAGGAGTGCGAGGACCGCATCGATGTTTCCCCAGGTCAGATCCAGGCCGTCCGTGTCGCCGGCGGTCAGCGTCCCCTTTTCAAAGAGCTCCATCGCCCAGGCGATGGCGGACCCGCAGCTGATCGTGTCCATGCCGTATCGGTTGCACAGCTCGTTCGCCTTGATCACGCCGGCAAGATCGGCGTTCATGATCATCGTCCCGAAGGTGGCGCAGGTTTCGTACTCCGGCCCCGGCCCTTCATCGATCCGATAGGGTCCGTCCTCCACCCTCACGATCCGCTTGCAGGCCACCGGGCAATGGGAGCAGGCATGGGCGCGGGTGAGATAGGTCTCGGTGAGCGTGGGACCGCTCAGCGCGCCGGAGAGCGCGAAATCCTCGCCGACGGTCCAGTTCTTGACCGGCACGTCCCCGTTGATCATGCCCAGATCCATGTTCGCATCGGAGCCCATGGCGCGGAGCGAGCCGGCCAGCGCCGAATCCTTGATCTCCAGGGCCGCCGCCTTTTGAACCTCGCGGAAGCGCGCTTCCTCCGCCTTATCCAGCTTCCCGCTCCCCCGGACGCAGATCGCCTTGAGTCTTTTCGCCCCCATCACCGCCCCGAGACCCGTGCGGCCCACGAAATGACCCTTGTCGTTTCCGATGGCGGCGAAGCGGACGAGGCTCTCACCGGCCGGCCCGATCGCCAGCACCTTCGCCCCGGGCTCGCCGGCCTTGAGCAGGTCCGTCGTGTCGTACACATCCTTGCCCCACAGGCCCGAGGCGTCGTCGAGCCGGGCCGTCCGGTCCACGACGGACAGAACCACCGGCCCGGCGGCCCGGCCGGTGATCACGATGCCGTCGAAACCCGCCTTCTTGAGCTCCGGACCGAAGGTCCCCCCGCAGGCCGACTCCCCCCAGATCCCCGTGAGCGGCGATTTCGCACAGACCGCAAAACGCGACGTCCCGGGGAAGCCGCTCCCTACCATGGGCCCCGTCATGACCATGAGCGGGCTTTCCGGAGCGAAAGGGTCGGCGTCCAGCGGAAACCCTTCCAGAAACAGCATCGCGCCCAGGGCGCTCCCCCCGATGAATCGGCGCAGAAGCGCTTCGTCGACCTGGAAATCCGAGCAGCGGCCCTCCGTGAGATCGACCCGCAGATGCCGCCCCGCATATCCTTTTGCCATCGGTCACCTCTGTATGGGTCCCCAAGACCCGGCAGACGCGGGATCGGGAACGCATCCTTTCAAAGCCAACTTGCCGGAGCATCAGGGGGGCAACCGGAACGGTCCGGCTGCCCGCTCCCACGCCCGGCCCCGCCCTACCGGGGCCGGTTGTCCGTCACCCGCTTTGCCTTGCCCTCGCTTTGCTGGATGGTGTTGGGCGGTACCAGCCTGATATCGGTCGAGACGCCGATCACATCCTTGATCCGGTCCCGCAACTCCTTCTTCAGCTTGACCATCTCCTCGAAGTCGCCGACGCACTGGGTTAGGTCATCGGATGGGACCTTTTGCGTGAACGACTCGATGAAGGCGGGCGTCACCTCCACGTGAACCCTCATCTCATCCATCCGGCCTTTCCGGTCCACGAAAATCATGTAATGGGGCGCGACCGCCTTGGACTTGAGCAGCACCGACTCCACCCGGGACGGGAAGAGGGTGACCCCGCGGATGATGAGCATGTCGTCGGACCGACCGCGGACGCGCGACATCCTGACCAGCGTCCTGCCTCAGACGCATTTCTCGGGATTCAGGCTGCTGATATCCTTCACCCGGTAGCGGATCAGCGGGATTCCCTCTTTGAGGAGCGTCGTCAGGACGAGTTCGCCTTCCCGCCGAATGACTCTTCCTTGCTCCAATGCTTCCTATCCCCTCCCTTCAGACATTTTTTTCGCTCTTATTCAACAGCAGGGAGCCGACGGCTCCCGCCAAAGCAACAAGCGCCGCCAGCATGAACGAGTATGAGAAGGTGCCCGCCGCATCGGCCAGCCTGCCCGCCATAAAAGGCGCCAGCGCCTGACCGATGCCGAAGATCACGGTGACCATTCCCAGAGCCGCGGGCGCCAGGCGGGCCCCCGCGATGTCTCCGGAAAACGCGGCCGCGATCGAGGGGATGCTCCAGGCGGAGATCCCAAAGGCCAGCGCCGAAACATAAAAACCGACAACCGTCGTGGAATAGGCGAAAAGGGCATAGGAGAAGGTGTGCAGGCAAAACACGATGCAGAGCGCCGCGCGGCGGCCGATCCAGTCGGAAACCCCTCCCCAGATCAGGCCGCTGGCCAGGCTCACGAAACCGACCAGGGACCAGATCCTCCCGGCCTCGGCCTGGGTGAGCGCTCCCGCCTTGATCACGTGGGCGGAGAAAAACGTGGCATAGGTCATATAGGAAAACCCGAAGGCGAAGTAGACCAGACCCAGCTGCCAGAGGGCCGGGTTTTTATAGACCATGCCCCAGTTCAGAGGCGTGACCGCCGCGATGACGCCCTGAGGTTCCGGGACCGGCGGCGGCGCCATCTTCTCGGCGCCGTAGGGAGAGCAACCCACAGCGGCCGGCGTGTCCTTGAGCAGCCAGAGGCAGACCAGGGTAATGGCCAGCGAAAGGGCGGCCAGAAAGTACCAGGCCCATCGCCAGCCGTCGGCGCCGAACGCCTGGATCACGCCGGGCAGAAAGATACCGGTGACCAGAACCCCCAGACCGGAGCCGGACACCATGATTCCGGCGGCCAGCCCCCGGCGCCGCACGGAGAACCAGGCCGAGGCCAGGCCCATGATGGGCACATTGGCGCCTGCGCTGCCCACCCCCGTAAAAATGCGCGCCGCGAGTATGCCCATGAATCCCCCCGCCAACCCGGTCAGCAGCAGGGAAACGGTCATCAGGATCAGTGAGAAAACCACCACGATTTTGGTCCCGTAGCGGGAGGCCAGGTATCCCCCCAGCAGGGAAAAGGTGAGATAGCCGATCAGGTTTCCCGTGCCCAGGAGCCCCAACTGGCCATAGGTGAGGCCCAACCCCTCCTTCATGGCCGGCAGAATGACCGTATAGCCGAAGCGCCCCAGCCCCAGCGCGCCCATGACCCCGAGCACGCCGACGCCGACAACGATCCAGGCATAGTGAAGTCTTGCTTTCTGCAAAGCGGGTATCCTCCCGGCGTTATGTGATTGACCCGGGTCGTCAGGAACAGGATGCATTGGCGGAGAAGTATAAAGGGGCATTGACGGCCTGTCAAGGCGAATGATTTACTTGACATTCAACACCGCTTCCCGGTAGTGTGGGCGCCATAGTCATTCTATTCCCTGTCCGTCCAACCCCGCTTCCCCGCACACCGTCCGACGGGAAACCGGGGTTGGATCCGTCTTCCGACCCGCTCGACGGACCATCGTCTGCGGCGGAGATGCGTGGAAGTTGTTCTATCGCTGCACCGGTGTCGTTTTTTCAACCATGAGTTGCATACAAAAAGGAGGGGAACATGCAAAGAAAAGGGTTGATCGCTTTTGTGATGTGGGCCACGGTGTGCGCGTGGCTGGCGGCAGCGCCCGGTGTGCGCGCAGCCGAACCCATTGTGATCGGGGTGGCAACATCCCTGGGTTTCCTCGAAGGCAGGGAATCGATGAAGGCGGTTCAGATGGCGGTGGACGAGATCAACGCCGGCGGCGGCGTGAAAGTGGGCGCGGCAA
>JBFMBA010000359.1:0-3478 GCA_040755475.1 Thermodesulfobacteriota bacterium | reverse complement strand
CGCCCAGGACCTGGCCAATCCGGATTTGGCGCCGCTGCTGGACAAGTACCTGAAGGCGAACCCGGACGTGGACACGAGGGACCGGCTCAAAATGATGCGCCTCATGGAATACCTGACCGGCATCGGCTGCATCCTGGTGGCGGAATCCACCCAGGGCGGCGCTCCGGTGGTGGTCCAGCAGATGATGATCAAGGGAGAGCTGAATAAGCGCCTGGACGAGTTCAAACAGCGGGTGCTCGATCTCGCCGAGATCAGCTCCTGATACAAATCTGTCTCAGCCGCTCCGCCGAAGGCGGAGGGGAGATGAAGGATTTTCACACGTCCCCGGAATCGGTTTTTCCATGGCCGCTCCGCCGAAGGTGGTGCGGCTCGCCCAAAAAGCTTTGAAAAGGGGCGGGGGGGAACCCCGCTGCGGGCGGGGTCTCGAAAGTTTTCCCCCGCGAATGATTATCATAAGATCGATGTTATGTAACTGTCTAACCACCGACGGGAGGTATGATGAAACTCTACGCCTTTAGTTGCGGCCGCATACGGTGCCGCAAGAACGTGTTCGTTCCGGATGCCCCGAAAGACGTGTTCATTGACGCCCCCATGCCCGTGTATCTGATAACGCATCCCGAGGGCAACGTGCTGTTCGACACGGGCCCCCACCCGGAAGTATTCAAAGACACGGCCCGGTGGGGCGGGCTTGCAAAGGCGTTCGCGCCCATCGGCGATGAAACCTCGGGAGTGGTGGATCAATTGAAAAAGGTCGGGATGACGCCCGGCGATATCCGCTACGTGGTGAATTCGCACCTCCACTTCGATCACTGCGGCGGCAACGGGTTTTTCAACCAATCCACGTTCCTGGTTTCGAAAAAGGATCTCGAGTGCGCGAGTAGCTCCGAATTCGAGGGAAAAGGCTATTTCCGCGCCGACTGGGATCACCGTGCTCTCATCTACCAAGAGATCGAAGGCGAGCTGGATATTTACGGAGACAACAGCCTGAGGATCATACCCATGCCCGGACATACCCTGGGCCACCAGATATTGCTGGTCCGCCTCAAAGAAAAAGGAGCCGTGATCCTGAGCGGGGACTCGGTTCCCTGCTCGGAGAACTATGTGCATGGGCTGATTTCGAGAAACAACATGGATAACGATCAGGCCGCCAGAACCATTCACAATCTTCACGAACTGGTCGATCGTGAAAAGGCGTGGCTGATTCACGGACACGATCCGGACCAGTGGAAAACCGTCAAGCAAGCGCCGGAGTACTACGAATAGAATCAGGTGATAGGCGAAAACCGTCTCCCTGAAGCGACTTAGGCTAGGCCCTCACCCCGACCCTCTCCCACAGGGAGAGGGAGTTTGCGTGTCACCGGAATTGCCGAAAAGACACGATAAGGGCGACCCAATCAAAGCATGTTTGATCCCCTCGTCCCCGGAACGGGGAGGAGAAAGTAGAAAAGTAGCCCCGATCGATTCCCCTCTCCCCGCTTGTGACGGCGGCTTCTGCCGACGCATGGGAGAGGGGCTACGGGTGAGGGCGCCGCTCCGCCGAAGGCGGTGCGGCCTTACTCAAAAAGTTTGAAGGGTGTCTGAGTCCCGCCCCGGCGGGATTTTCAAAGTTTCCCTCAGTAGAACAAAAAAATATCGAATCATTGAAGTTGGGCAGGAGGAAGCAATGCCGCAAAAAACCAGAGACGAATATCTTTTAAGTCTCAAGGATCTTGGACACCGAGTGTTTATCGGGGGAGAACAAATCGAGGACGTGGTGGAACATCCCATATCCAGACCGCCTGCCGTCGCCATGGCGGAAACGTTTCGCCAGGCCGAGCCCGGCCAAAAGGAGGAACTGTTCTCCGTGCGGTCCCACCTCTTCAACGATTCGATCAATCGGTTCGCCCACATCCAGCACAGCACGGAAGACCTCATCAACAAAATCACTATGCTCCGCGAGATGGGCCGGGGAACGGCCTGCTGTTTTCAGCGATGCGCGGGCCTCGACTGTATGAACTCCCTCTATTCCGTTACCTACGAAATCGATGAAGAGTTCGGCTCCCACCGCCACAAGACGTTCGTCGAATTCCTCGAATATATCCAGAGCAACGACATCGTGCCCGCCGCGTGCATGACGGACGCCAAGGGAGACCGGAGCCTCTCGCCGTCCCAGCAGAAAGACAAGGATCAATACCTGCACGTGGTCGACGAAGTGCCCGGCGGCGTCATCGTCCGGGGGGCCAAGCTGCACATCACCGGAGGCGTCAACTCCCACGAGCTGATCGTGCTGCCCACTAGAGCCCTCAAGGAAGAAGACAAGGAATTCGCCATCGCCTTCGCCGTGCCGTCGAACACCAAAGGCGTTACCTTCATCTACGGCCGCCAGCCGTCGGACACCCGGCGTCTGGAGGCCGGACGAACGGACGTGGGCAACCTGCATTACGGCGGGTGCGAAGCCCTGGTGGTATTCGATGACGTGTTCGTTCCGGAAGAGCGCATCTTCATGAAGGGTGAGTACGGCTACGCCGGCAGGCTCATCGAGCTGTTCGCCGCCCACCATCGAGCCAGCTACGGCGGGTGCAAGGTGGGCGTCGGAGACGTACTGATCGGGGCTACGGCGGCTCTGGCCGAACTCCAGGGCACGGCCAATGCCTCTCACGTAAAGGATAAACTGGCGGAAATGATCCACCTCAACGAAACGCTGCACGCCGCGGCCCTTGCGAGCGCTCTCAAAGGGCATCGGACTCCCAGCGGAGCCTACGGCATCGATCCTCTTCTGGCCAATGTGTGCAAACTCAACGTCACCCGGTTCCCCTTCGAAATCACCCGGCTGGCCCAGGACATTGCCGGAGGACTGCTGGTCACCATGCCCTCCCTGGACGACCGGCAACACCCTGAAATCGGACCCTACGTCCGGAAATACATCGGGTGCAAGTCCGAGGAAGAAGCGGAAAAACGCATGCAGCTCCTGAGGCTCGTCGAGAATATCACCATGGGCGCGGGAGCCGTCTCGTACCTCACCGAATCCATTCACGGCGCCGGTTCGCCCCAGGCTCAGAAGATCATGATCACGAGACTGGCCGACCTCGATTCCAAGAAAGCGTGCGCGTATCACCTGTGCGGGATCGGATGATCAGAGCCGTTCCCAGATAAGAATTCAGGGGGGGACACTTCTGAAAAAGTCTCCCCCCCCTGTACCCCCTTTTCAAAACTTCTCGGGCGGGCCTCACCGTCTTCGGCTGAGAGGCTGAATCATTACACCCCGATTGTGCGATGCACCGGTCTGAATCGCTCGGCGCCAAGCATCGTGCGGGAGCTCACCGCTCGGAAACGCAACCGCCTGTTCAGCTACGCCGGATATGTGGAGATCATGAGTCGCGGCGCGGAACGGCCTGGGAGGTAGGCCGGTTTGATTCCCGAGTTCGGATAGAAGCAAGAAGGATACTATCATTACAATTTCGAATGATCTGAGCATCTTGACTTCCTGTTATCCAGGGGC
>JBFMBA010000358.1:0-4851 GCA_040755475.1 Thermodesulfobacteriota bacterium | reverse complement strand
GGCGGCCAGGAGCGAACCCACGGTCAGGCGGTTGTTCACAATGAGATGGGGGTGGGGGCCGAGGCGGTCATTGAGCGCGAGCACATCCCGAAGCCCCTCCCCGGTGCGGACGATCGTCAGGTTCGACGAGTAGAGCCCGGCACTGGTCCGCAGCAGGGCCTCTTCATCGGGAGAGAGGGGGGCGGCGCCCGGTTCGCCCGCGGGACCCGGGACAAGGGGCCCGCGCTTGGCGTCGGCTGCGGCGCGGGCGGCGGCGCGGCCGGCGCGGTACCCGAAGACCTGGGTGTCGATCAGGTTGTTTCCTCCCGGCCGATCCGACCCGTGGACGCCGCCGGTTGCCTCCCCTGCGGCATAAAGGCCCCCGACGCCGGTAAACCCGTCGGCGTCGATCAGGATGCCGCCGTTGAAGTTCTGGACGACGTGGCCCACCTCGATGCGGTCCCGGGCCAGATCGATGCCGGCCCGAAGGAGCGTCTCATAGGTGATCGGCGCCCGTTCGCGCAGGGTCCCCTCGTCCACATGGGTCACGTCGAAGAAGACCCCGCCGGCAGGCGTGCCCCTGCCCGCCATGACCTCCTTGAAGATCGCGATGTCCAGGTATTTGGCGTCGGTCCGCACGGAAAAGGGGTAGGACATGGCCTTGAGGTCCAGAACCTCCTCCGGGTCGATCCCCGCGGGGCAGTAGCGCGGGAGGAATTCCTCCCCGAGGACGTTTGTCAGGCGCGGCCGCAGCCGCCACATGTGGCTGTGGATGATGAACTGGAGGGGCGCGTTGAAAACCGCCGGGCCGACCTGGAAGAACTCGAGGTTGACAAGGCGCGCGCCGGCCCGGTAGGCCATGGCCCAGCCGTCCCCCTCCAGGGAGGGCGGGTTCACGTGGTACCGGAAAATCCGCCCCGCGCCGCCGCTGGCCAGAACGACGGCCCCGGCGCCGATCAGGAGCGGGTCGTTTCCCTTCAGAGCCAGAGCGCCGCAGACCCGCCCATGGTCATCCCGGACCAGATCGACCACGCGGAGGTGCTCGAGAACCTCCACGCCCGATCGCTGGATTTCCCGCTTGAGAGCCCGGACGATTTCGCGGCCGGTGGCGCCGCCGCAGGTGAGCGAACGCGCCTTCGTGCATCCCGAGAGCCTGCACTGGAGTATGCCGCCGGGTCCCCCGTCGAAGCGGACCCCCAACGCCGTCAGCTCATCGACGCGGGCGCAGGCCTCGTCGGCGACGATGCGGGCCAGGGCCGGATCGCTCAGACCCGCCCCGGTGTCCAGTATGTCCCGGTAGAAGACGTCGGGGCTATCCCCGTCCTTCATGTGATCGAAGGGGGCGCTGATCCCCAGGCTCTCCGAAGCGATCAGGTTCGTGCTGCCGCTGGACCCGTGGCTTCCCGCAACGGCGAGGATCACCTTCAGGCGCGGAAGGGCCCGTTTGGCTTCATGGGCGGCCCGGCTTCCCGCCGCGCCGCCTCCCACGACCAGGACATCGCAGTCAAGGGTGTTCATTTCTGGACCTCACCCTATTTTTTCGTAATGAAACCCCTTCGCATATGAAAATCACGATTTTCCAATCTCTCATCATATCCTTCTTACGGGGCGACCACGATCCCCAGACGCCTGGCCGCCGCCAGGGCCTCGTCGCGGGAGGGGAGCGCATCGACGATGGTCAGCCGGCCGCCGCCCCGGTTGCGCGAATCGACCATCGCCTTGTCCGTCTTCGTCTCGATCCAGATCCTCTGGACCTCCGGTTCGGGCACCTCGACCAGCTCCACCGGGAGGCCGCGCGCCAGAACGTCGCCCACCACCCTGCGGTAGCTGTCGATGTCCTCGGTGGAGGCGCCGTAGAGGGCCCCCATCAGAATGCCCGGCACGTTGATGGCGCGGCGCGAGAAGAGATCCACGGTCAGTTCGATCCGGATGCGGGTGATTTCTCCCTTGGCCAATTCATGACAGACCCTGCCCATGTTGGTCGGGGAGCCGACCGCCATGCTGCTGCCCCCGAAAACCACGTCCCCCAGCGTCCGGGTCAGCGGGGCGCTCTGGGCGGCCATGGCGCGCACTTCCTCGCGGGCCTGGGCCAGGATCCTCTCCCGCTCGCGGGCTTCCTTCTCCAGAACCTCGGCCGGGATCAGCTTCTCCACCTCCTCGTTCGTTTTGAAGAAGGGGCGCATGTACGGGATGTTGATCTTCGTGATGGCGGGGGCGGCCTCCTTGTGGATCCGGGCGGCCATGGCGAGCATCACGTCCACGTCCACGGGCATGGGCAGCGTGGTTTTGAGGACCAGGTTTGCCGCCTGGTTCCCCAGAAGGATCGCGCCGCTGATGTGCATGGCGCACAGGCCCGGGACCATCACCCGGGGGGTGCAGGGGACGGCGATGGTGGGGGAGAGGGCCAGGACGATGGCCCGGCCGACCTGGGAAGGGGTTCCCCCGCGCAGTTCGGTCAGGACGGCGGCGGTGACGGCGGCGCCGGCACCCAACCCCTCCATGTTGCAGCCCGTCGTTTCCTTGCCGGCCCGGAAATAGCTGCCGATCTTCAGGATCAGCGCCGTCGCCTGGGCCATCCGCTCTTCGTCGCAGGGGTGCTCCCGCAGCGCCCGGATCAGGCCGGTGTAGGGGCAGGAGTCGCCCGTCCCCGCGCAGGGGCTCAGCCCCACCTCGTGGTTCCCCACTTCCGTCGCGAGCGTATAGGTCATCGCCCGGTTCATGAGCAGATCCTCGACCAGGGCGGGTCCGCGGCGGTTTTCCTTCGCCAGGTCCGAGGCGACCCGTCCCAGAAGAAAGCTCTTCCCCTCGGTCAGGCCGAGCTCACAGGCGCCCAGATTGTGTCGAAAGGCCCCGACGACGCGATCGAGAAGGGTTTCGTAGTCCAGCTTTTCCTGTGCCATGGCCTGGGCCACGACGAGTTGGCTCAGGGCGGCGCCGCGCTCCTCGGCCATCCCGATCAGTTCGCTCAGGGTGCAGGGCGCCCCGGGATCGGCCTCGAAGCAGGAAACCAGTGATTCGACCAGTTCTTTTTGCTTCAGGTTTGTCATCATGTCCTCTATTGTTTCGACTGCAGGCTGTGGTACCGGTACTTCTCCCGCGCCGCGGTGAGCGTCATGCCGCCGCGGACCGCATCCTCGATCCGGTTTTCGGCCGTTTCGATCTCCAGGGCCAGCTGCAGGACCTCCCCGGCCCGCTCCCAGGGGACGACCACCACGCCGCTGTCGTCGCCGACCAGAATGTCCCCCGGTTTGACCTGTGTCCTGCCGATCGAGACGGTGACGTTCATCGCCTCGACCATCACCCGGTCTTTGCCGGTCATCATGAACCGGCCGCGGGTAAAAATCGGATACTGCTCCTTCAGGATGAAAGGGATGTCGCGGCACACCCCGTCGATCACCGTGCCGCTGATCCCGATCTGCTTGGCCACGAGCGTGAGAATGTCGCCCCATACGGTGCAGTCGGTCCGTCCGTTGTTGTCCAGGACGATCACATCCCCGGGGCCCACCATTTCCATGTAGTCGCCCACGTTTCCCTTCACCTGCCCCACGGGCACATACCGGATCGTGAAGGCCTGGCCCACCATCTTGACCCCCGCCACAACCGGGGAAATCCCCTCGCATCCCCCCCTGAGGCCGAACCGGTCCAGGGCATCGGAGATGGCGGATGTGGACAGGGAGTGAAATCCGTCGAGAATGTTCTTGCCGATCCGTGTTGTTTCCATGAAGGCTCCTTTTATTTCTTCAGCATCTGCTCGTAATTGTACTTGCTGTCCACGGCGAGGATATCCATCCCGGCGAGCAGGTCCGCCCGCATCTGGAGCTCCTTTTCCAGGATGGCCTCGGCTGCCGTCACGACCTCGTCGAGCCGCTCGACGGGAATCACCACGATCCCGTTCACGTCTCCGACCACCACGTCCCCGGGCCTGACCTGTACATCCCCCAGACGGATCGGGCAGTTGAAATCCTCCTGCACGATCCGGCCCCGGGCGGTGATGGGAACGACGCCGCGGGCGAAGACGGGAAACCCGATCTCCTGGCAGACGTCGATATCCCGGGCCGCGCCGTCGACGATCACGCCCGACACCCCCTTCTGCCGGGCCGCGTAAGACAGGATCTCGCCCCAGCAGTTGTTGTGAAGATCCCCGCGGTTGTCGATGCAGATCAGATCCCCGGGCTCGGCGGTGGCGATCGCGTCCACGCCCAGGTGCCTTTTGGACTTCGCCATTCCCGCGGCGGTGATCTTGATGGTTACCGCCCGGCCTATCACCCGGGGCATCCCGAACAGGGGGCGGATCCCGATGACCGCCCCTCTGAGGCCGACCTGATCCATCGCATCGGACAGGTTGGTTGTCGACAGCGCCTCGAAACGGGCGCGATACGCAGTATCAAACCGATCAGCATTCATGACATTCACTCCCGGTAAACAGTATCGCGGGGCCTCGCTCTTTCGGCCTCGCCCAAGGCGATACGAAATTGCGCCACCTGGAAATCATCACCCGCGAGTGCGCATTGGAGATTTTCCGGGGTTCCCAGCCCCCATGGCGCAGCACCTTAAGGGAAAATGGGGAAAATGGGAAAATGGGGACAGCTCCCGGAAAATGGGGACAGCTCCCGATTTTCCCCCAGCTCCCGATTCCCCGAGGAAAATCGGGAGCTGTCCCTAGTTTTCCCTAGTTTTCCCTAGTTTTACTCGTTTTACAGGTCTTGTTCCTCCGCGCCCACCGGCCGCTATGGTTGCGGCCGCCGTGCCTACCTGTAGAAGAGCTTCGGCGCGTAGGCGGGGCAGACCTGCTCGCACATGCCGCAGACGTCGCAGGCCCCGGGGTTGATCACGGCCCCCACCTTGGTCAGGGTGATCGCGTCGTAGAAGCAG
>JBFMBA010000357.1:0-13661 GCA_040755475.1 Thermodesulfobacteriota bacterium | reverse complement strand
GGCAGATCGGTGCGGCGGGCGGAAAAGGAGGAAAGGCGGCACGGAAGGTCAGGGGGGTAGGGGGGAAAAGGGAAAGAGATTGACGGCAAGGTGGGATCCATTGTAGAATTACAGCATTTATTGATGGTTTGGAGGGAAAGCGTCTTGGAAGTACCGGCGGTGACGGGAACGCTCGATATCTACATGGCGGAGATCAGCCGTTTTCCCATCCTTACGGCGGAAGAGGAGTTTCGTCTGGCCGTCCAGCTGGTCAAGAACAATGACATGGAGGCGGCGGAAAGGCTCGTCGTTTCCAATCTGCGCTTTGTGGTGAAGATTGCCCATGAATATCGGAATTACGGAATGAAGCTCGCCGATCTTGTCCAGGAGGGCAACATCGGCCTGATGCACGCCGTGAGAAAATTCGACCCCTACAAGGGCTACCGCCTGATATCCTATGCGGTTTGGTGGATCAGGGCTTATATTCAGAATTACATCATCAAATCCTGGAGCCTGGTCAAGATCGGCACCACCCAGGCCCAGCGCAAACTGTTCTTCAAGCTGAGCCAGGCCCGCAAGAAGCTCGAGAGCCTCTCGGAGAAGCGGCCCGAGTTTGCGGAAATCGCCGCGAGCCTGGGGGTCCGGCCGGAGGAGATCGAGGAGATGGAAATCCGGATGGGAAACCGCGACCTCTCCCTGGACGCCCAGGTGGTGGACGACGGGGAGTCGACGCACATGGACTACCTGTTGTATGAAGACGAGGATCAGGAAACGGCGCTGATCCGGAAAGAGGAAATGGCGCTGGTCCAGCACAACATTGCCGGCGCGCTCGCCAAGCTCAGCGAGAAGGAGAGCTTCATCATTCGAAACCGCGTCATGGCGGACAACCCCCTCACCCTCCAGGCGATCGGCGATCGCTATCAGATCACCAGGGAGCGGGCCAGACAGATCGAAAAGCAGGCGCTTCGCAAACTCGGCCTGGCGATACCGTCACTGGGCGAGGAGACCAAACTGCTCGAGGCCTAAGGCGAATCTTCTCCGCGGGCAAGGTTTTCAAACCGGGTGTATTTTTCCTGGAAGGCGAGCCTGACGATGCCCGTCGGCCCATTTCTCTGCTTGCCGATGATGATCTCGGCGATGCCCTTTTCCGGATTGTCGTCAGACCGGTTGTATACCTCATCCCGGTAGATGAAGGCGATCAGGTCCGCGTCCTGTTCGATGGCGCCCGACTCGCGCAGGTCGGCCATCTGAGGGCGGCGGTTGGTCCTGTCCTCCACTTTCCGGTTGAGCTGGGACAGGGCGATGACCGGGACGGAGAGTTCTTTTGCCAGGGCTTTCAGGGCGCGGCTGATTTCGGAAATCTCCTGTTCGCGCGAATCCTTGAAAGCGCTGCCCCGCATCAGCTGGAGGTAATCTAGTATGATCAGACCGAGGCCGGCTTCGGCCTTGAGGCGGCGGGCTTTCGCCTTGGTCTCGATCACGGTGATGGCGGGTGTGTCGTCGATGTAGATCGGCGCTTCCGAGAGACGTCCGGCCGCCGTGGTGAGCTTCGGCCAGTCTGTTTCGCCCAGGAACCCCTTGCGCAGACGCTGCGAGTCCACCCGGGCCTCCGAGGCCAGCATACGGGTTGCCAGCTGCTCCTTTGCCATTTCGAGGGAGAAGATGGCAACCGGGACCCCCGTCTCCAGTGCGGCATACTGCGCGATGTTCAGTGCAAAAGCGGTCTTGCCCATGCTCGGTCGGCCGGCAATGATGATCAGATCGGACTTCTGGAGTCCCGAGGTGATGTCGTCGATCTTGTCGAAGCCCGTCGCCACTCCCGTCACCAGCTCTTTTTTCGCGTAGAGCTGCTCGATCGTTTTGAAGCTGTCCTTGATGATCTCCCGCATTGGGTGGAAGGAGGGGCGGATCTTGTTCTCGGAGATCTCGAAGATGGCGTGCTCGGCATCGTCCAGGACGCTGTCGATATCCCTGCCGGCATCGTAGCTCTTGTTGAGGATTTCGGTGGCCGTGCCGATGAGGCGGCGCAGGATGCTCTTTTCCTTGATGATCTTTGCGTAGTAGGCGATATTGGCCGCCGAGGGGACATTGTCCACGAGCGAGGCGAGATAGGCCGTTCCCCCGATTTTCTCGATCCGCTTCTGGCTCTTGAGGATGTTGCTCAGGGTGATCAGGTCGCAGGGTTCGCTGCGGTTGTAAAGCTCGATGATGGCGGAAAAAATCTTCCTGTGGGCTTCGCTGTAGAAGTCATCCGCCTCCAGGAGCTCCAGGACCGTGTTCAGGACCAGGTTGTCAAGCAGGATGCCGCCCAGGACGGATTGCTCCGCCTCGAGGTTCTGAGGAGGCAGCTTGTGGAGGGAGGCATCGATGTCCGGCATGGCCGAAGGTCCCCTTTGATGTTCGCGCGCTTTGAAGGCGTATCCGACCTGTGTGGTGATGCCCTTTTCAGGACTCGGCCGCGATGGCGACCTTGATCTCTGCGGTCACGCCTGCGCTGAGTTTGATCCGGACGGGAAACTCGCCGAGCGCCCTGATCGGTTCATCCAGAAGGATGTCCCTTTTTTCGATCTCGTACCCCTGGGCGGCAAGCGCCACCTCGATGTCTTTGGCGCTGACCGATCCGTACAGCTTCTCCTGCTCTCCGACCCGCCGGGTGATCGTGCAGACGACGCCGCCCAGTTTGGTCGCCAGCTCTTCGGCCTGCAGGTGAATCTTCTCGGCGTGATCCAGAATCCGCTTCTTTTCGTGCTCAAATATCTTGATGTTCCGGGTGCTCGCTTCGGTGGCCAGCCCCTTGGGGATGAGGAAATTCCGAGCGTAACCGTCTGCAACCCTGACCAGATCTCCCGCCTTGCCGAGAGATTCCACGTATTGTTTCAAAATGACCTTCATTGTTTTCCTCCTTGGTAATCGGCTTGTGCGAACGCCTCCGCCCGCTGTTCAGACGGGGGCATCCTTGGTTCCTGCGATCCGCCTGCGAAAGTCGATCCAGATATCGGCCAGACCGACGGCGATGATGAAAAAAAGCATGTACTGCTGAACCGCGATCAGCACATAAAAAATGACCTTGAAGGCGGTGGGGATCTGCTTGTGCCTGAAAAAGAAACTGGTGATGGCCAGCCCCTGGAAAAGGTAGATCATGCAGCAGACGATCAGGACATTCATGCCGATCGTGCCCAGGGCCTGTTCCGGCAGAAGCAGCATGGCCCCCGAGAAGATCAGAAGCCATACGAGCTTTTCCGGGGCCTTCCAGAGGGAAAGGTCGCCGAAATCGGGGAAAAGGCCGCTGTGGCTTCGCAGGAGCGAGCGCCCCGCCAGGATGTTCAGCCAGACCGTCAGAATGGCGCCGCAGAGGGTCAGGGCCGGAAAAATATCCGTGAAAAATCGGGCGATCTCCTTCGTGTTTTCCCGTATCACGGCAATCTGATCCTCGGACATGTTCATCTGCTGGTAAAGAATGAGATTTTCCTTGATGGCGCCCTCGATGTACAGCTCCACCATCCGCCAGGGGGAAACACCGGCCTGCGCGCCGTAATACAGGATAAACCCGACGCTGGAGAAAAAAAGCATCAGCGAGGCGACCGTAAAGGTCTTTTCCAGCGTATAGCGCCTTTTCAGCACTTCGGCGAGCATCACGCCGGTAAAACCGATCATGATGAAGGTCATCGGGTTTAGGGGACGCCCGATCAGACTCATGATGAACAGGACCGCGGCAAAGGCCACCGCCAGGGCCGCCAGCGCCTGCACGCCGCCCAGGCGAAAGCTGTAATAGAGTATCGGCAGGGGGGTCATAATGATCGTCATCGGCCCGATGAAGGGGATCAGTGCCACCACCAGGAGGGTCATGGCAAGGACCGCAGTCGCCTGAAGCATGCCGTTGTTGAAGAAGAAACTTTTCTCTCTTTCCAAGTGTCGAACCCGCCCGTCAGATATCGTTACATTGAACGCCGCAAGGCCCCCCCCTGTCCGGCTCCCGCTTTCGTCACATCGCGGCGTCGTTTCGGGAAGATCATCTCCGGAAAGACAGGACTCGGATAGGGGAGGAGGAGCTTCAAAGGATATACGCCCGCGCCGTTCCATCATCGCCTGGAGGGCGGATGTCCTCGGCATGGCCGAATTGACGGGGGTCACTACCGCCCGGCGTGCGTTTATCCCTCGGAAACCACAAAGGGCAGCAGGGCGATCGTCCGCGCCCTCTTGATGGCCACGGTCAATTCGCGCTGGTGCTTGGCGCAGTTGCCTGTAATGCGCCGCGGCATGATCTTGCCTCTTTCCGTTGTGAACTCCCGGAGCGTTTGCGGATCCTTGTATTCGATCTTGATGTTCGAGTCCGTACAGAACCGGCAGAATTTCCTCCGGTGGAAAAACTTCTTCTGCGGCCTTGGTCCCCTGGGACCCTTGGGTGCGGATGTGGTGATCATTGCTGGTTATCCCCCTGTGTCGTGATATCGTCCCGGACTGGCGGTTCGGCCGGTGCCGCATCGGCTGCCACCGCTTCTTCCGCGGCAGCGACGGGGGGCGCTTCAGGCGCCGAAACGGGCGCTTCCTTAGCAGCGACGGGGGGCGCTTCAGGCGCCGAAACCGGCGCTTCCTTCTTGTCGCTCTTGCCCACAGCGTCGGCCATTTCCATCTCCAGCGCCGCGGGATCCACCTTGTCGGCCTTCAGGATGGTCATGAATTTCAGTATCTTGTCGTCGATCTTCAGATTTCTCTCCAGTTCGTCGACCACGACACCAACACCCGCATAATCGATCAGGATGTAATATCCCCTCGCCTGTTTGTTAATCAAGTAGGCGAGTCTTCGCTTCCCCCACCGCTCGATCTTGACCAGGATGCCCTTCTGCCCCTTCACGATGTCACCGTAACGGGTGATCAGCTCGCTCAGCTCATCCTCGGAAAGATCGACGTGGGTAATCAAAATGGTTTCGTACCTTCTCAAGCAGCTACCTCCTCTCGGCTCTGTAGCCCGGTCTCGGGGGCCGGGCAAGGAGTCCTTCAAAAATGGTTTTGCCTTCTACAACAAGTCTTCCGGTAAATCAAGACTTTTCAGTGCCGCGGTCGCGCGCAAGGCGCAGCGGCCTCCTGCTCGTCCATTCATACAGGAACTGCAGGCATCAAAGCAAGATGTATTTAATATCACCGGAAAAACTGAATCACCTCGGTCAGTGGTTTTCGAGGCCGGATCGCCGGTGTTTCAGCCGCGTAGCCCACGGGAAGCAGCCCCACGAGGTCCCATTCGGGCGTTACCGCCAGGAGCGATTCGATTTCCGCCTTCGCCTGCAGGGGGCCCGCCATCCAGGTGCTGCCCAGACCGAAATAATGCAGAATCAGGCAGAGATAGGTGATGGCTGCGGCGGCACTCTGGAGACTGGACTTGCCGGTTTCCCGGTGCGAGCGGATCTCCCGGGCAACGGGATCCGTCTCGCCTCTGGCCCGCAGAATCTGGTCGGCGACGCTGGAGTATCTCCCCATCAGCACCGCGATGCACACCGGGGCTCCCCGGAAGAAATCGCTAGTCTTTCGCCATCTTGCAACGTTGTCACCGAACTGTTGGGCTTCCGGCCAGGCGGCCATCATCTCGGTCTTGGCCTGGACCGCATCGGCCATTTTCCCGATCAGCTCACCGTTGGTGACGATAAAAAACCTCCAGGCCTGCTGGTTTCCCCCGTTGGGCGCCCAGGTGGCCAGCTCCAGCGCTTTGAGCAAGAGGTCCTCGGGGACCGGCTTGTCCTGGAACGCGCGGATCGACCTCCGCGTCCTGATCAGCGTGGAAAGCTCCTCCCATTCAACCATCTCTACCTCCTCAACCGGATTTTATCGCCGATGCCGCTCACATACACTTTCCCGGGGTGCATGTCAAATGGGGCGATGGGGCGATTGCCGATCGATACGCCGCAGGCCCGGACTTGCGGGCGGCACCGGCGGCACATCGAAAAAGGGGCGAAGGCGGGGAAACACCGTCCCGGGGCGGCTGGCGTCAGCGGAGGGAGCTCCCTTTCATGGCATTCATGACGCCGCGCAGGAGAATCGACAGGATCACCAAAAACCCCCCGAGAAGCCCCCAGGATCCGATCCGCTCCCCGACGAACAGGTATGTCCAGACGGGGTTGAGGATCGGTTCGAAGACGGGAATGAGGATGCCTTCAATGGCCGTCACCCTTTTGATGGCGACGGCGTAGCAGACGTAGGAGAGCCCGAGCTGAAAAACGCCCAGGCACAATAGACCGATCCAGTCCGAGACGCCCGGCGAAGCGTCCGCCATCCAGGGAAGGCACACCAGGGCGGTCAGCAGGTTGCCGAGTATGACCGAGCCCGCGGGCGACGTTTCCTTCTGGATGCGCAGACACAGCACAAGGGCGGCGAAGGTGAAACCGGACAGCACGGCCAGGAGATTCCCATAGAGTCCCCCCGTTCCCAGCTCGTCGAGAAAAAACAGCAGCATGCCGAAAAGAACGGCCGCAATGGCCGCCCAGTCGAACCATCTGATTTTTTCATCGAGCAGCCACCCGGAGAAGAGGGCCACATAGACCGGCGCCGTGTACTGGAGTAGGATCGCATTGCCCGCGGTCGTGAGCTTGGTGGCATAAACGAAGAGAATGACCGTCGCCGCATAACTGACGCCCCCCAGAAGCTGAGGAAGCGAAAAATCGACGGTCCGCCGTCGGAAAAAAGTCAGGAGCACGGGCAGTGCAATGGCGCTCCGGAACCCGGCCACGGCAAGCGGATGGAGGGACACCCATTTGATGAGCACGCCGCCGAGGCTCCAGAGCACGGCTGTGGCCGCGAGAAGAAGAACCGCCCGCCCCCGGTGGTCCATCTGCCCTCACCCTCCCAACGTAAAGTAAAAAAGGCAGCCGGTAATCGTACCAACTGCCCCATGTTTCGATGGTAGGCGATGTGGGACTTGAACCCACGGCCTCTGGTTCCGGAGACCAGCGCTCTATCCACTGAGCTAATCGCCCCTGTTCAGTTCAGCCGTCCGCGAAACCGGATGCGACACTCCTCCATACTACGCGATGCCAGGATATTCAACCTTTTTCCGCGGGGCACCGCCGCGTCCGGCGGCGGTATCCATCTCATCAACCCCGCCGGTTGTCAACCTGTTTTTGCGGGGGGTTGCAATGTCGCGAGGATGCTGCTACATTCCCAGCCATCGGTGGAAGAGATCATGGCTTGTGCATCAGAGTGTGTCGTGAGTGTGGCCGGAAGGCGAGCCAGGAGCACCCCCGGCGCGCCCCGCCCTGTTCGCCGGCAAAAGGAGTGCGCCGGCAAAGCGACCTCCTGCCCCGGGGTAAGAGGCGCCCTGTGGGCAGGGAGCTTTGCGCTGTGGTTCCTCCTGTTCTGCTGGCCCCATTCCGCCTGGGCTTTGAACCAGATACTGAGCATCCGTCATTGGGTGGCGCCGGACCACACGCGGGTCGTGATCGATACCGGGGAGGATCCCGCCTATTCAACGGAAAAAGAGGAACGCAGGGTCGTCCTTGATTTTCAGAATACCGCCTTGCCTGCCCACATACCGTCGCTGATCCAGATCAACAAACCGGGGCTGGAGCGGGTGACGATTTCACCGCTTGCCCCGTCCGGGGTGCGTGTGGAGCTTTCACTTCCCGATCGGGTGCAGATCACCGTTTTCAAGTTGAGGAAAGTGGAGGACAAGCCGTACCGCCTGGTGATCGACATCACGTTGCCGGAAGCGGCAAAACGGGAGAGCGAAGCCCGCCAGCAGGTCAAGACCGCGCGAAAGGACCGCATCGTCGTGATAGACCCCGGACATGGCGGGGAGGCGGTGGGGGCGGTCGGGCGCGGAGGCACATTCGAAAAGGATATCGTGCTTTCCATCGCCAGACGACTGCAGGATCAGTTGAACCGCCGGCCCGGGTACCGGGCATTTCTCACCCGCGACGGTGACTATTACGTGTCCTTCAGGTACAGGCTGATGGTCGCCCGGGAATACGGGGCGGATCTTTTTGTCAGCATCCATGCCGATGCGGCAAGAAACCGCGAAGCCCGGGGTACCTCGGTCTACTGCCTGTCCCTGGGGGGGGCGAGCAGCGAGGCGGCGAAGATTCTGGCCCGCAGCGAAAACCTGGCCGACATCATCGGCGGCGTTGCCAACGGAGAGGGCAACAGCGAATCCGATCCGATCCTTCTCGATATGTTTCAGACACATTCCCTGAACCAGTCCAAGACGTTCGGAGGCATACTCCTGAAACACCTCGCGGCGGTCAATCCGCTGAAGTTTACCGAGATCCAGGAAGCGCCGTTCCACGTGCTGAAGCTTCCGGAGATCCCTTCGGTGCTGCTTGAGACAGCCTATATTTCCAACGCGAGTGAGGAAAAACTCCTCAGGAACCCCTCGTTTCAGACGCGAATCGCCCAGGCGGCCGCCGCGGCCATCGGCGAATTCCTGCCCCCCGCCGTCGCCACTGCTCCGACCGTCCCGGACGGAAAGGATGCGCACCGGAAAAGACGCGACGCGGCCGTCAACGAAGAGCTGCCCCCCGCTGTCGCCACTGCCCCGACCGTCCCGGACGGAAAGGATGCGCACCGGAAAAGACGCGACGCGGCCGACAACGAAGAGCTGCCCCCCGCGGCTGCATCGACCCCGGACGGGAAGGATGGGCCCCATCAGAGCCGGGAGTCGGCAGTCCGGGACGATCAGACGAAGGCAAGGGTCATGGAGATCAGACGGGAGGTTGCACAAAGGGCGGCCGCCGCCGCGGAGAAAGACCCCGGGGAGAGAACAAACGCCGGCAAAACCGCCGTGAAGAAAGCCGCCCCGGAGACAACCACCCCGGACAAAGACGCTCCTGAAAAAGCGACCCCGGAGAAAACCGCCGCCCCCGCCCGTCAGAAGACCGTGGAACCCCATTCCGCTCGGGACGCAGGCGCGCTTTATCGCGTGCAGCGGGGGGACAC
This sequence comes from Thermodesulfobacteriota bacterium, assembly GCA_040755475.1. Classification (GTDB taxonomy): domain Bacteria; phylum Desulfobacterota; class Syntrophia; order Syntrophales; family UBA5619; genus JAKAFS01. Next base: position 4,763 of record JBFMBA010000357.1, on the reverse strand, counting down.
ACTGGCAAAGATTGCCCGGAAGCACGGGACGTCGGTCCGTGCCCTGCTGAGCCTGAATCGCATGAAAGCCGGTGATCCCCTCTACGTGGACCGCGTCATCAGGATATCCGGCATGCAGGACAGACCAAAGGGGAAACAGGGCAGGGCGTTGCGGACCCCCGGCAGGAAATCCGCTCCCGAGAAACCATTGCCCGTGGTGGTCTACCGGGTGAAGCGGGGGGACACGCTGGCCAAAATCGCCAAACTGCACGGTACGACGGTGCAGGCTCTCACCAAGTTGAATCGCCTCAAGCCCGGCGAGAGCCTTCATGTCGACCGGAAGCTGGTCGTTCCCGGTGTGCCGTCACGGGGATCGCCCGCAGCGGCCCGTCCCAAAAACGGATCCTGATCCGGCGCTCCCTCCAATTTCCTGATTCCGCCGACCCGGCGAGGAAGCATGCGGTACCCTTATGAAACCTTTCTCTCAGCACCCGTGCCCGGGGAGGAGCGGGGACATTAAATCTGCTTGACAGATAAGAACGCATTGCGTATCCTCACCCCGCCCAAAGGGCAACCCCCATCATATCAGTCACAGAGGAGCGCGCATGGTAACCCTGACCATCGATGGAATCCAGGTAACAGTTGCCGAAGGCACGACGATCCTTGCGGCGGCCAATTCCGCCGGGATCAGCATCCCGGTCCTTTGTTACCATAAAAGGCTCAATCCGATCGGTTCGTGCCGGATGTGTGTCGTCGAGGTGGAGGGCTACGCTGAGCCGATGACGGCCTGTACGACCCCCGTGATCGAGGGGATCAAGGTGGTGACGACATCCGAGCGGCTCGAGCAGATGCGGAAGGAGAACCTGCGTCTCATATTGATCAACCATCCCCTGGATTGCCCGGTCTGCGACAAGGGCGGGGAGTGCAATGTGCAGGATCTGGTTTACGACATGGGGTTGCAGGACATACCCTATCGGATCCAGAAGGTGGAACGGCGTTCCATCTACGCGACCCCCCTGATCCGCTTCTGGCCCGACCGATGCATCATGTGTCTGCGGTGCGTGGCTGCCTGCAGGGACATCAAGGGGCTCGGGGCGATCGATGTGAACGGTTGCGGTTACGCTTCGCAGATCTCGCCCGTGGACGCCGACCGGTGCGAATCCTGCGGCGAGTGCCTTCGCCTCTGTCCCACGGGAGCCCTGACGGAGAATCTGAGCAGATACAGGGGGCGCCCCTGGATGACCCGGAGGGTCAAGACCACCTGCACATACTGCGGCTGCGGTTGCCAGCTGGAACTGAATGTCCAGGACAACCGGGTGATCGGAGTCACCAGCCGGGACGACGGGGGGACGAACCAGGGAAGCCTCTGCGTGAAGGGACGTTTCGGGTACGAGTTCATCCACAGCGAAACGCGCCTCACAAAGCCGCTGATCAAAAGGGACGGCCGCTTCCAGGAGGCCACCTGGGATCAGGCGCTGGGGCTGATCGCGGAGCGGTTCGCCGCCATCAAGGCATCGGACGGCCCGGACGCCATTGCCGGTCTTGCCTCCGCCCGCTGCACCAACGAAGAGAATTACCTGATGCAGAAGTTCATGCGGGCGACGATCGGCACAAACAACATCGACCACTGTGCCCGGCTTTGACACTCCTCCACGGTGGCAGGTCTTGCCACCGCCCTGGGCAGCGGCGCCATGACCAACCCGATCGCGGATGTTCTCAAGTCGGAAACCATCCTGGTGACGGGAAGCAACACCACGGAAACCCACCCCATCTTCGCCAACACCATCAAGGAGGCCGTGTTCAGAAAGGGGGCGAACCTGATCGTGGCGGATCCCCGGCAGATCGATCTGGTGGAGTATGCGCAGCTATGGCTCCGGCAGAGGCCGGGCACCGACATCGCCTGGATCAACGGATTGATTCACCTGATCCTCAAACACAAACTCCAGGACACGGATTATATCCGCGAGAGGACGGAAGGCTTCGAGGCGCTGGAGCGGGCCGTCGAAGCGTACACCCCCCGCCATGTCTCCGAGGTCACCGGAATTCCTGTTGCGGACCTCGAAAGGGCGGCCTTGATGTACGGCAGGGCCAGGCCCGCATCCATCCTCTACACGATGGGCATCACCCAGCACAGGAACGGCACCGATACGGTGCTGGCGCTGGCGAATCTGGCCATGGTATGCGGTAACATCGGCGTGGAGGGCGGAGGGATCAATCCGCTCCGCGGTCAGAACAACGTGCAGGGCGCCTGCGACATGGGGGCGCTGCCCAATGTGCTGCCCGCCTATCAGCCGGTGTCTCAAGCCGAAACGCGGGAAAAATTTTCGCAGGCCTGGGGCGCCGCGCTGTCGGACAAGCCCGGCCTGACCGTCGTGGAGATGACCCATGCGGCAACGGCCGGCCGCCTGAAGGGGTTGTACATCATCGGAGAGAACCCGCTCCTGTCCGACCCCGACCTCACACATGTGAAGGAGGCTTTCGAAAGCCTCGATCTGCTCGTCGTGCAGGACATATTCATGACCGAGACGGCCCGCGCCGCCGATGTGGTGCTGCCCTCCGCCTGCTTTGCCGAAAAGGACGGCACCTTCACCAACTCGGAGCGCCTGGTTCAGCGGATCCGGAAGGCCGTCACCGCCCCGGGCGACGCCAGGGCCGACTGGGAAATCATCGCGGATCTTTCCACCTCCATGGGGTATCCGATGCACTACCGCGATCCCCGGGAGATCATGGAGGAGATACGGAGCCTCGCCCCCAGTTACGCCGGCATCACCTACGAACGCCTGGAAAATGAAACCCTTGCCTGGCCCTGCCCGACCACCGACCACCCCGGGACCAGAATGCTTCACCGGGACAGGATCGTTCGCGGCAAAGGGCTTTTTCACCCCGTCCAGTATACACCCCCGGCGGAGGAGCCGGATGATCACTACCCCTTTGTTCTCACCACCGGTCGCGTGATCTACCATTACCACACGGGCAGCATGACCCGCGTCGGCCGCGGCATCGAAGAGCGCTGTCCGGAAAGCCTCGTCGAGATCCACCCCGAGGACGCACGGAAACTCGGCATCGAAAGCGGCATGATGGTGGACGTCAGCTCCCGGCGCGGCAAGGTGCGGGTGAAGGCGCGGGTCACGGACCGCTCCCCCGTCGGCACGGTCTTCATGAACTTTCATTTCCACGAGGCGGCGGTCAACCTCCTGACCAACCCGGTCCTGGATGCGGTTTCGAAAATACCCGAATTGAAGGTATGCGCCGTGAAGGTCGAAGCGGCCTGATCGCGCCGCGCCGCCTGACGGACCCTCCCCGCCTTTTCCTTGCTTCGGCGACCGTCGGGGTCGACGGGGTGCGCATCCCGAAAGTTCCGCCCCGTGACCGCGGCTTGATGCTGCGTTTCGCTTCCATCCTAGCCGCTCGACGCATTTCCATATACACCTCGCTCCTCGGTTCTCGCAGGCCTTGCATCCGACCATTTTTGAACAGCCTGGCCGTCCGGGTGTTTACAACACCCTCCTTGACCGGATATCCGCACCCGGGGCGAAGGCAGGCGGCCTCATCCGCAAAAATGCTTTGCTTCTGTGGTTGTTTTACGCTAAAAAAAAGCGCATGCACCATCTGATCGATGACTATTTGAACTTCATGGCGATCGAAAAGGGGGTTTCGCGGAACACGATCGACGGATACAGCCGTGATCTGAACCGTTACGCGGCGTTCGTCGAAAGCCTCGGGATCAGAGATATCGGGCGTGTCGGGGCTCAGGAGGTGATATCCCATCTGGCCCGGCTGAGGGAGGAGGGGCTGTCCGCCAACTCGGTCAATCGTGCCCTGGCGGCGCTCAGGGGCTTCTACAAGTACCTGCTGCGCGAGAAGCGGATTGAAAGCACCCCGGTGGCGCATATCGGTCTTGCCAGGGTCTGGATGCACCTGCCGGATGTGCTGAGCCGCGAAGAGATGGCCCTTCTGCTCGCCCAACCCGGCACCGCTACCCCGATCGCCCTGAGGGATACCGCCATGCTCGAGGTGCTCTACGCGACGGGAATCCGGGTGTCCGAGCTGACGGGGCTGTCTCTGAACAGCATCAACTGGCAGGTGGGATATCTGGTAGCCCTGGGAAAAGGGGAGAAGGAGCGGGTGGTCCCGCTGGGCCGGATGGCGTATGACCGGGTGAAGCGGTATCTCGAAGAGGTGCGGCCGCTCATGCTCAGGGGCCGGCCGTGCGACACGCTGTTCCTGAACCGGTCCGGCAGAGGGCTGACGCGGCAGGGATTCTGGAAGATCGTCAAGAAGTACGCGGGACAGGCGAACATGGAAAACAAAGTGCATCCCCACACCTTCCGGCATTCCTTCGCCACCCATCTGCTCGAGGGGGGAGCCGACCTGCGTTCCGTGCAGATCATGCTTGGTCATGCCGATATATCGACCACCCAGATCTACACGCACGTGACCCGGGAAAGGCTGAAGGAGATCCATCGGAAGTTCCATCCCCGGGGATGACGGTCCGGACAGGGCGTGACCGGGTAAGCCGGGTGCGGCAGAGCTTTACTGAACGGGGGAAACAAGGGGCGGATTTCCTGTTTTCCCCTGGCGCTCTCGTGAGGAAATCAGAGATATGGATTACAGGTCGCACAGGACGACAAAAGCGCGGACCAAACCCGGATCCGCCAAGCGGCGGGTGGCGCTGTTCATCGCCCTGCTTCTGACGGGGGCAGCGCTGACGGCAGGGCTCTTCTACAGGGAGGACGTGGACGGGTTCTACTCAGGCCTGCTGAGGATCCGGAACACCGTGTCAT
>JBFMBA010000356.1:0-4484 GCA_040755475.1 Thermodesulfobacteriota bacterium | reverse complement strand
TGGCTCCGCCGCTCGAGGAGATCAAGACCTTTCTGCCTCTTGTTTTTCCGGCAGAGCAACGCCGGCGTGTTCATTCCTGGCTGGATACGGTCAGACCCGGGCCGGTGCAGGTGGAGGAGGCCGGGGTCAAAATGGAGATCCTGATCGATGTGGAAACCGTCCCCGCGCCCCGCACCGCCGTTGCCGAGCTTTCCCACGCGGAAATCGAACGGTTGTCCCGGGCCTGGGAGGCCTGGGATTCCTTTCTGGTCTACGAGATCGAAGCCCTGATCGGGCAGCCCGTGACCGACGCGGAGCGGGGCGTGCTGTTGGAGGTTCTGCTGGAGAACCGTCACGGGTTCTTCGAGGCGCTCGAGGGCAGGACGGTCAACCAGGACATCGTCCGGCATCAGTTTGTCTGGACCTGGCAGCGCATGGCCCATATCCTGCGCAAACACCTGGTCGACCGGCGTTCACCGTCGCCGTTGGGCTACCTTGCCTTCTTCACTGCCGCCGATGCCCTGGTCGCACTGGACCGGCTGGGTCCGTCCCTGGGCCTGGAAATCAGCCGCGATGGCCTGATCAGGCTGGCGCGTCTGCTGAGCGCGGACCTGAGCGACCCGACCCTCAGTTACTCCTATGCGCTGGATCCCGGGCTGCGGACATTCCTCGGGTTCGGCCAGCCGCTCGACGACTCGGGGCCGACCCTGGAAGATCAGGAACTGGAGATTCCCGCCGCGCCCGAGGGAAATCCGGTGAGCAACGACCTGCGCTCCCGGCTCAACCGCCTTCTTTTTCCGCGCGCCTGGGCGTCGACCCCGAACATGCTCGATCAGATCCGACAGTGGATACCCTCTGCGCGAAACCGGACACACTACCTGACCAAGGTGCGGCAATTGCTGGACGATGCGGCAGGCCGTGTTCTCGACGCCGAGCCCCTTGGCGGCGGCGGGAACGACTTCTTCAGGTTGCTGCTGCTGTCCACGGCGTGGCAGGAGAGCTGCTGGCGGCAGTTCATTGTCCGCAACGGCAAGATCCGGTACCTGATCTCCTACAACCGCAGCTCGGTGGGTCTGATGCAGATCAACGAACGGGTGTGGCGCGGCATCTACCGGGTGGAAAGCCTGCGCTGGAACATCGGCTACAATGTGCGGGCGGGAACGGAAATCCTCAATCTCTATCTGCGGACCTTCAGCCTGAAGGAGATCAGCCCCGCGACACCGGCTGATTTTGACCGGATTGCCCAGGTCACCTACGCCATGTATAACGGCGGCCCCGGACAACTGAAGAAATTCTTTGAAAGAAAAAGCGCCAATGCCCTCTACAGGAGCGATCGGCTTTTCCTGGAGAAGTACCGGGCTGCCAAGGCGGGCAGGCTTGATCGTGTTGCCCTGTGCCTGATCGATCCCTGAGCGGCAGCCATTCCCCGGAGTTCCGATTTCCAGGAGGAGTCTTACCTTTGGTCGATACTCTCCCTGACGGCAACCAGCAGTATCGTCAGATCCTCTTCGGAAAGCGACAGCAGAAAGGTCAAATCCCTGCTTGTGCGGAGCAGTTTGATCAGCTTTTCGTAGAGGTCGGCCTTTGTCAGATCGTTCATGCTCTCTCGCCGGACCTGTTGGCTTACGCATCAGGGGGGCTCCCGCCCCTTTCGGAGCAGGGCCCCCGCTGCGCGAACCTGAAGCTCCCCACCCGGTGGGCGGGGATAAGGGTGCGCTCCTGTACAGAAGCCGCTGCGCGGACTACTTCGCCACCATGTCTTTCAGCTTTTTCCCTGCGACAAACTTGGGAACCTTCCTGGCTTTCACTTTGATGGGTTTGCCTGTTTGAGGATTCCTCGCCGTCCTGGCCGCCCTTTTTGCGACCGAAAAGGTGCCGAAGCCCACCAGCGTCACCTTGACTCCCTTCTTGAGGGACCCCGCAATGGTATCCAGAACGGAGTTGACTGCCTTCTTCGCCAGCGTCTTCTTGCCGACCACCTTTGCAACCGCACCTACCAGTTCTCCCTTGTTCATCGCTTCCCTCCTGAGTGTGTGATTTCTACTGCCCACGCGGACACGGGTAGTCCCGCAGCTCCATCGACCATCCGAGCACGACCTGAAAAAAGCAACACGGCGGTTTTCTCTTGGACTGATTACTGCCGCTTACGCCAATGATGGGACGCAGGGTACTTCATCCTGCAAAAGGACCATCCTCGAGAGCACAGGGGCGGGGTGGGCAGGAAGCACCTGCGAGCCCGATGCCTGCCTCCGGTATCTGATTTCCTCTTGTTGCCGGGATCGCGCATCGGGCACCTGCCCGACCGGTACGGTGAAGGGGTTACCCCGGGCGGGGAGGAGGACCATATGAACTCACCCGGGGTTTCCACCTGACTACATGGCGAATGCCCAGCCGCCGAAACCTGTTGGTTCACTGATGGCTCACTGATGGCTCATAGAAAAATCACACTAACGGTGGCGAGTCAATGCGCAATTTTCTTATACCGAATATATAGAAATATTATTTGCTCTGCGAGAAACGCAGGCAGGATAAGGATAAGCTGCGATCATGGCTGGATGCAAAAGGGCGGCGGGGCACACGATCAGAAATACCCGGTCGTTCGGAACCGGGTTTTCATGGCTCTTCGGTGATGATCATCTTCCGGCCGATCCGCTTCACTATGACGGGAGCGGAATCCCGGACACGGTGTTCCGCGAAAGGCTCCCTGCCATGGGACCGTCATTGGAGCGTTTCGGTCACCTCGGGAAAGACCCGCTGATAGGCCTCCGCATAGCGGATGTCCTTCTTCTCGGAATTGCGCGCCGCCTGTATCCCCCGATTCAGGGCAACCCGGGTGTAATACTCCCAGAGGTATTCCTGGGCCGCCATGATTTCGAAGGCCCGTCTTTTCCTGTCCCAGACGGGGGTAATATCGAGCAGAACCTGTGGTTTCCAGTTGCACTGTTCGGTCTGATGCGGCTCGAACAGAAAGACGGGCGGCGCCCCGAGAACCGCGGGGCCCTCCGGTTTGTGGCCATGTGCCTGCGCCACGATCCGGGCTTCCTGGGCCACCTTCGCCGCCAGCGGGTGATCGAAATTATAGGGGTCTTCCAGCGAATGGGTCAGGACGAAACGGGGCCGGAGCGACCGGTAGATATCGACCAGGTAATCGAGGTTCTCCGCCGTAAAGCGGATCGGATAGTCGCTGCAGTCGAGAAATTCGATCTCTCCGCCCAGGACCGACGCGGCGGCCATCGCCTCCTCGCGCCGGAGCCCCTTGACCCGCTCGAGCGTCATTCCCTTTTCCTTCCAGAGTCGGGCCGACTCCCCTCTTTCTCCGAAGGAGAGGCAGACGATCTTGACCTTCCAGCCCCGTTCGGCGTAAAGGGCGATTGCGCCCCCCGCGCGCCAGACAAAATCCGCCGAATGCGCGCTCACCACCAATGCCGTCTTACCACCGTTCCCCGTCATCAATCCCTCCCGTCTCATCGGTGCCGGGAGTATGTATTGAGACGCCCGGCCGCGTCAAGGATTTTTCCTTTGCCCGGCCGCCGTTCCCGCTTGACAACCGCCTGGCGGATATCCTGTCAGGGGCGGGACAGGGGGCGCCGTCAGGCGAGGCGGATCTCCCTGCCTGCCCCCGGACCTCGATGTGGGCGTGCGACAACCGGCATCATCCGGTGAACGGCACCGGAGGGTATCCGCGGGGAGCTACTGCGTGGCCCGGATCAGCCGATGCAGGTAGTCCAGCTTGCGCCTGATTTCCCGGTTCCGCTCCTTTTTGCCCGCCTCGATCCGCCACTCCGCCGACTCCTCCGCCAAGGCCTTTTCCAGCTGCCACCGGTGCACGAATCGTTTCCCTGCCAGCCTCTGAACGGCGCGTTTTTGCGATTCCGTGATCGTCGGGTCGTTGATCCGGTGTGCAAGCCGGAGGTCCACCAGCAGCAGCCCCACCTCGGTCGCCGACAGGACCAGGCTCTTTTCCCGGATGTTCAGGGTCACATAGCCGGAAACCGCTTTTTCGAATTCGGCGGCCGTCGGATAGGTTTTCCCCCGCATCTCCGCCAGGCGGTCGGTCGGAATCCCCGCCTCCTTGAGATGATGTTCCGCCTCCGCCGTCAGACGGTATTCGACGGGCAGGAAGGTTTTTTGCTGGAAGACGTTCTGGAGAAAGAAAAGGGCGATGAAGCTGATCACGACAGCCACCAGCGGCGTGATCAGCCACGCTCCCGTGATCTCCCCGAGCACCCGCCAGCGGATTCCCCGCCCCCCCCGCACCAGGGCGATTCCGATCACCGATCCGACAATCGCCTGCGAACTGGAGACCGGCACCAGCGGAAAGGCCGGGAGTCCGGATTCCAGCAGAAGGCGCTCCAGCCCCTGGGAGGCGAACAGGAACAGCACCAGCGCGTTGGCCAGCACCGCCACCAGTGCCGCCACGGGCGACATTTCCGTGATCCCCTCGCCCACGGTCAGCATCACCCGCTTGCCGTACGTGAACGTCCCCAGGGCAATGGCCGCCGCGC
>JBFMBA010000355.1:0-5296 GCA_040755475.1 Thermodesulfobacteriota bacterium | reverse complement strand
TGCCGTGCGTGAATCGCTGCCCGTGAGGAAAAGCAGACGATGAGTAAATCAGAAGGCAGGGCTCCAGCGGTGACGCCGGATGCGCTCTTCGACCGCGTCGCTTCGATTCTCGATCAGGCGCGGAAGAATATTGTTAGGATACGCAAGTGAGTAAAGGGTCCTTCCTGAACGAAAAATGAGATCCCGTAAGCTAAAGGAAAGGAGATAGTGATGACCTCGCTGTGGATCAAGGACAACTTCAACTTCGAACGCCCCTGCATGATCACCTGCGCCCTCTCCGGGGTGGTCGCCAACCGCGCCCAGTGCCCGGCGATCCCCTACACCCCCGAGGAGTATGCCGCCGAGGCGAAGCGGGCCTGGGAGGCCGGGGCCGCCGTCGTCCACATCCATGCGCGAAAGCCCGACGGGACCCCCTCGTACGAGGTGGCCGACTACCGGAACATCTATGACGCGGTGACGGCGGCCTGCCCGATCATCATCAATTTTTCCACCGGCGCGATCGGCATCCCCGTGGAGACGAAGATCGCCCCCGTGACGGCGATCAGACCGGCCGTCGCCGCCCTGAACATGGGTTCCATGAACTACGCCAAGTACAATCCGGCAAAGAAGAAGTTCGTCTTTGACTTTGTCTTCCCGAACCCCTTCGCCGAGATCATCGCCCTGGTCTCGGCCATGAAGGAGTGTGGGGTCAAGCCGGAGATGGAGTGCTTCGATGCGGGCCACATCGGCAACAGCTACCCCCTGATCGACATGGGGCTACTCGCGCCGCCCTATCAGTACAGCCTCATCATGGGGGTCCTGGGCGGGATCCCGCCGACGGTGGAAGCTCTCGCCGGGCAGGCCCGCCTGCTTCCCCCGCAGAGCGACTGGGAGGTGATCGGGATCAGCGACGACCAGTGGCGGATGGTGGCGGCGGCGATCGCCCTGGGCGGGAACGTCCGGGTGGGGCTGGAGGACAACTTCTACCTCGAGCCCGGGGCGATGGCCAAAAGCAACGGCGAGCTGGTAGAGAAGGCCGTCCGGATGGTCCGCGATCAGGGACGGCGGGTGGCCGCCGTCGAGGAGTGCCGGGCGCGTCTGGGGCTCGTCCATATCTGAAACGCCATCCGGCCCATTTCAGCGGCTTGCCGCGGTAATGGAGTCTGAACGAGCGGGGTTATTCCTCTTGAGGATCGATGATTCTCCAGCGTTTGCTCAGGGAGAGCGGTAAACCAGCCAGGGACCGTATTTGAAAATGTCCTCGCGACTTCCATCCCCGGGGCAGGGAAGGGAGTCGCGGGGCCGATGTTCGATCTTCGTTGGGCCCGGGCCGGGCATGGAGGGAACGATGGATTTTTCGATTACCGAGGAACAGCAGATGTTCCGGGATACCGTCTACCGGTTCGCGAAGAGCCGGATCGCCCCCCTGTCCGAAGAGGCCGACCTGAAGGGGGAATTCAGCTTCGAGATCTGGCGGAAATTCGGCGAGCTGGGGCTCATCGGCCTTCCCGTGCCGGAGAAGTACGGCGGGGCGGGGGCGGATATCGTCACCTGCTGCCTGGCCGGCGAGGCGGTGGGCCATGCGGGCGTCGACGGGGGCCACATCCTCGCCTGGGGCGCCCACACCTACCTTTGTGCGGCCAATATCCTGCAGCACGGGACGGAGGCACAGAGGGAAAAATACCTCCCGAAGCTCGCCACTGGCGAGTGGATCGGCTGCATGGGACTCACCGAGCCTGGCTGCGGCTCCGACGCCGCGGCGCTCACCACCGCGGCGGTGCGCAGGGGGGACAGGTACATCCTGAGCGGCTCGAAAACCTTCATCACCAACGCCCCCCTCGCGCAGGTTTTCATCATCTTCGCCACCCTCGATAGACAGAAGAAGCACAAGGGGATCACGGCTTTCATCGTGGAGCGGGGGTTTCCCGGGATCGCCACCGGCAAGCCGATGCACAAGATGGGCTGCCGCGCCTCGGCGACCTCGGAGGTGTTTCTCGACGGGTGCGAGGTCCCCGTCGAGAACTGCCTGGGCGGCGAGGGGAGCGGATGGCTGATCGCCCTGGGCGGGGTGGAGTGGGACCGGAGCACCCTGATCGCCCCCTTCCTGGGCGGCCACACCTTCATGCTGGAGAGCTGCGCCCGCTATGCCAACCAGCGGCGGGCCTTCAACCGGCCCATCCGGGAGTTCCAGTCCATCCAGAACCGGATCGCCGACATCAAGGTCTACATCGAGGCGGCAAGGCTTGCCGTCTACCGGATCGCCGCCTCCAAGGACAGCGGCGTGGCGCTCAACCCGCTGACTGCCGCCGTGAACAAGATGTATGTGGGGGATCGGGGCTTCGAAACGGCGTCGGAGGGGGTGGATCTCTTCGGCGGCTACGGATACATCCACGAATATCCCGTGGAGCGGATCATGCGGGATGCGAAGCTGGGCCAGCTGGGCGGCGGGACCTCCGACATCATGCGGATGATCGTGGCGCGTTTCATGATGATGTGAGACCGCGTGGAGATCGGATCCCTCTGCGCGCTGGACATTTTTCGACCCTGCGCCTCCTCGCTTCGCTGCCGGGAAAAAACTCGCGCCTGAAGGCGCTCAGACAGTTTTCCCGGCGGGCGCTTCGCTGTGGGGGCAGAGGTGCCCCGAAAAATCTCCAATGCGCACGGAGGGATCACGATCTTCACGCGGCTATTGGGTTGCTGTTGAAAAGGAGAAAATGCCGTGGACTTTGAACTGTCGGAGAGGCACAGGCAGATGCAGGCGGAGATGGGAACGTTCTGCCGGGAGGCGATCGCCCCCGGCGCCGCAGGGCTTGACGAGGCTTCCCCGGAAGAGGCCGCCGCCCGGATGAAGGCCAACATCAAAGCGCTGGCCGGTGCGGGCTATCTGGCCTGGTTGCTCGGCGACGATCTGATCGGGCGGTGCGTGGCCGGCGAGGAGCTGGCCCGCGCCTGCCCGGCGACCTTTCTGTCCATCCTCTCCTCGGCGACCGCCTTCGGCAGGACCGTCAAGCGGTTCGGCACCGAAGCGCAGCGGGAGCGATACCTCCCCCCGCTGGCTGCGGGTGGCATCGTGGGCGCCTTCGCCTGCACCGAGGCGGAGGCGGGATCGGATCTGGGAGGGATGGCCGCGACGGCGGAAAAACGGGACGGTGGCTGGGTCCTGAGCGGGGAAAAGGATCTGGTGACCAATGCCCCCATCGCCGACGCCTTTGCCGTTCTCGCCTGGACCGACCGGGACGCCGGTCTGGAGCGGGGCACGTCCCTCTTTTTGATTGACCGGTCCGCCGGGGGGCTCGCGGTCGGCGAACGGGCCGAGACGATGGGGCTGCGCGGGGCCCCCACCGCGGCGGTTCGCCTATCGCACTGCACGGTGGGCGGGGAGGCCCTGATCGGCGGGACGGCCGGCGCCGGTTACGGACAGCTCTCCGTCGTTCTTGAGGAGATCAAACTGGCCATCGCCACCCTGGGGATCGGGATCGGCGTGGCCTGCATGGAGGCGTCGACGCGCCACGGCAAGACGAGGAAGGCCTTCGGAAAACCGATCGGCCTGTTCGAGGGGGTGGGGGCGAAGCTGGCGATCATGTTCACGCTCAACGACCTCGGCCGGATGATGACCTTACGGGCCGCCTGGGCGATGGAGCGGCAGGAACCGGAAAGCGCCGTTCTGATCGCCTGTGCGAAGCTCTTCACGAGCGAAGCAGCAGGCAGGATCGCCGATCTGGCGATGCAGGTCCACGGGGGACACGGCTATCTGAAAGGCGCCGCCGTGGAGCGCCTTTACCGCGACGCCCGCTTTGCCGCTGTCGCCTACGGGACTTCGGAAATGCAGCGCGCCTTCATCGCCAGGGACAGTCTGGATCGCTTCCAAGACGGCCGGGGGGCGCCGTTGGACCCTCCGGTGTGACGGAACCAAAGGGCGGGGGACCTGCAGGAGGCGGCAACAGCGCTCTTTTCTGAACGGCTTTGCAGGCGGTTTCACGGGTACGGCTTACGAATCCCGAGGCGTGAGCGTTCACGGTTTGTGATGCCGGGATGGCGGACCGCCCTCCTGCCCGCTGTCTTGAGGTGATCCGGCATAGGGCGGGCGGCAGGAGGATGGACCAGGCAAGACAGGGGGGCATATGGCGTCCACAAAGCAATTCGTTCCGAAACTGGTGATGGCGCTGAGCGTTCTGCTCGGCGGAGGATCGCTCCTTCTTTTCGCCCTGTTTCTGGTCATCGGTCCCGTTTCCTTAGTGTCTCTTGGGGTCTCGGAGCAGGGCATTCTCCTTTCAAACGCGTTCCTGTCGGGCCTGTTCTTTCTGCAGCACAGCGTCATGGTGCGCCTGCCCTTTCAGACCTGGCTCGCCTCCGTCGTGGAGCGCCATTATCACCCTTCGATATACGCCATCGCATCGGGCATCGTGCTGTCGGCCGTGGTTCTGCTCTGGCAACCGTCGCAAACGGTCGTCTTTCACGCCGAAGGCCTCCTGCGCATGGCCGCCAGGGCCGTCTCGGCGCTCGCCGTGATCGGATTTATCTGGGGGGCTCGGTCGCTCGGCAGCTTCGACTCGTTCGGGCTGATCGCCTTGAAGGTTCATCTGTGCGGCAGGCAGCTGCGCCCCCCGGAATTCGTCCTCCGCGGCCCCTATCGCTGGGTCCGGCATCCCCTCTATTTTTTCGTGATCCTGCTGATCTGGTCGAATCCCGACCTCACCGTGGACCGCCTGCTGTTCAACATCCTCTGGACCCTGTGGATCGTCGTCGGCACGCTCCTGGAAGAGAGGGATCTCCTGGCCGCCTTCGGAGAACGGTACCGCCGGTACCAGAAGACCGTTCCGATGCTCATCCCCTGGAGGTTTCTCCCGTTTTGGCGGGGCCACAACTGACTGCCATCGAACCCGTTCATCTGGCGCTTCATCCCCCGTCGCTGCGGCGTACGCCAGAGCACGCCTCATCGCGGGGACGGTTTTGAAATCCGTCCCCGCGCGCGCCTTGCCTGCGGTTTTTTTCAAAGCCATTCCAGAGTCGAGGCTGCTGCGGCTTTCCACGAGGTCATCAAGCCTGGACTAATAATGTTTGCATGGTGCCGATCATTGTGATAGCTTGCCCCCCAATTTCGAGCAGATACGCCGCCCGGCCGCGGTACCGAGCAACCGTCCCGGTTTCGGACTTCGCTTGATTTCGCGTTTTTAGCAATACAAAAAGGAGGATGTGATTGATGCGCGCTCTATTTGTGCTCACAACCAGCGAGTCCAAGAAACTCATCGGGAAGGCCGTGGCCGGGCTGCCGGAGGTTCAACATGCGTTAAGGGATGACAGGATGGTGATCGGTCAC
>JBFMBA010000354.1:0-2762 GCA_040755475.1 Thermodesulfobacteriota bacterium | reverse complement strand
GCGGCATGACCTACGGTGACCTGTGGGGGATGGCGCCGTTCATGAAGAAGATCCTCGATGCGGTCGGCGAGACCCGCGCGCCTGCCCGGAGGGCGATGCACTCCTGAACCGGTGATGCCCATGGGACCGAGGCTGCCGGAGACGGCCGGTCGTCGGTTCCCCTTCGGAAATCCGCAGCACTCCGCCGGGATCAAACAAATCCGGCGTTCACATCCTGACGGCGGACGGATGAAAAGGAGCCGAACAGCGGGCGCCACTTTGTCCTTGATTTTTGGGTGCACATTCGCCATAATGAAAAACGTATCCTGAGTTGTGCCCCTTGACGTCCCTGCGGGATGCAATCGGCCGGAAGACTGCGCGCTGTCCCATTGTTTTTTGTCTTTCGTCATCTGCCCACGGCATCGACAGCCGGAATCCGCGGACCGTAACACCCTGAGCCGTTTTGTTGCATTTCGGGGAGTTCATGGGGACGCCGAGTTTTCTCAAAGCACCCGTGCAAGCCATCGGTATGACAGGGGATAGCGGGGCTAGACCCGGGATGGCCTGTCCGGGTATGATCTGAAATCATCGTTTTTTTGCAGTTGAAAGGAGGTCACATATGGCGCCGGAGGGAGGATTTGGTCCGCAAGGACAACCGCCGTCTTTGGACGCGATTATCGAAAAGATTCAGCAGCAATGGCAGTCGTTCCGTTTCAAGGGGTCCCCCGTTCTGATCCTGCTGCCCCTGGCACTGATCGTGATTTCCCTGCTGACGGCCTGGTTTACGGTCCAGCCGGAAGAGACGGGCATCGTGCAGCGATTCGGCAAGGTCGTCCGCACGGCCGGGCCGGGTCTGCACTTCAAGGTGCCTTTCGGGATCGAAACGGTCCGGACGCTTCCCACCGCCCGGGTTCTCAAGGAAGAATTCGGCTTCCGGACGCAGGCCGCGATCCCGGGGCAGCGGACGCAGTATGCGGCCGACAGCAAGTCTTTCAAAAGCGAATCGCTCATGTTGACCGGAGACCTCAACGTGATCGATGTCCAGTGGATCCTCCAGTACCGGATCGAAGATCCGATCCTCTTTCTGTTCAACGTGCGGGAATCCCAGAAGACGATCCGCGACATCACCGAATCGGTGATGCGCCGCGTGGTCGGCAACCGGCTCGGCAGCGACGTGCTCACCGTCGCCCGCGTGGAGGTGTCCACCGAGGCCAAGGAGGAGATCCAGAAGATCATGAGCGAGTATAAAACCGGGGTGCGTCTGGTGACCGTCGAACTCCAGGACGTCACACCCCCCGATTCCGTGAAGCCGGCCTTTAACGAAGTCAACGAGGCCCGCCAGGACAAGGAACGGACGATCAACCAGGCCCAGGAGCAGGCAAACCGAGAAATTCCCAAGGCCGGAGGCGAAGCGGCCCAGAGTATCAGCCAGTCCGAGGGTTACGCCCTGGAGCGCATCAACCGGGCGAAGGGGGAGGCCAACCGCTTCACGGCCATCCTGACCGACTATGAAGCCGCCCCGGAGGTCACACGGCGGCGGATGTATCTCGAGTCCCTGAGCGGTTACCTGGCGGGGCTGAAGGATCTCTATATCGTCGACAGCGATCAGAAAGCCCTGATACCCTGGCTTCCCATGAAATCAGGGGCAACGCCGCCTCTCGCGCCGCCTGTCGAAGGAGGTAAAAAATGAAAACCGTCGCGCAAAAACTGATCATTGTCCTGGCAGCGGCGATCGCCGTGATCCTCTTTTCCGCCTTTTATACATTGGAAGAGGGCCAGCAGGCGGTGGTCGTGCAGTTCGGCCGGCCGGTGGGGGAAACCGTCACCGAAGCGGGGTTGCATATGAAGATCCCCTTTATCCAGGAGGTCAGGCGTTTCGAGAAACGCCTTCTGATATGGGATGGAGACCCCAATCAGATACCGACCAAAGGCAGGGAGTTCATCTGGGTGGACACCACGGCGCGCTGGCGCATAGTCGATGCGAGAAAATTTCTGGAAAACGTCGCCACCGAAGGGGGGGCTCAATCCCGGCTGAACGATATCATCGACTCGGTGGTGCGCGACCAGGTGTCGAGCAGTGAACTGGTCGAGCTCGTCCGCAGTGCATCGTGGAAGGTTCCCGGCGAAGAGGTCCTGCAGGAAGTTGCGGCGGAGCGGGAAAAGGAGCTCAAGCAGAAAATCACCCGCGGGCGGGAAGATATCACCCGCACCATTCTCAACGAGGCGCGAAAGATCATCCCTCAGTACGGGATCGAGCTCGTCGATGTGCGCATCAAACGTCTGGATTACGTGGAGAGCGTCCGGGAAAAGGTGTATGCCCGCATGATATCCGAACGGAAACGGATTGCGGCCCAGTTTCGGTCGGAAGGCGAAGGACAGAGCGCGGAAATTCTCGGAACCATGGAGAAAGAGCTGCGCCGGATCCGCTCCACCGCCTACCGTCAGGTGCAGGAGATCCGCGGCAAGGCGGACGCCGAGGCGACCCGTATCTACGCCAAGTCCTACAGCCGCAATCCCGAGTTCTACGCCTTCCTGCGGACCCTGGAGGTCTACGGCGAGGGATCGAACAAGAATTCGGTGGCGATTCTCACCACGGACAGCGACTTCTACCGGTATCTCAAGTCCGCTTTCCCCAAAGGCGCCGCCTCCGGCGCTGCAAGGAAATAAGTCGCCCCGCGCGAATCATCACGCGCGGGCAACCCGGTTTGAAACAGCGCCGGCAGGCCGCCCTGCCCGGCGCTGCGCTGTTCGCGGCCCTTATCTCTTGTCTTCGATCTTTCCCA
>JBFMBA010000353.1:0-7441 GCA_040755475.1 Thermodesulfobacteriota bacterium | reverse complement strand
AAGTTCGATTTGAGAATCACGGAGACATCCGCGGCGAGGGGCAGGTCGCGTACCCACGCCCAGAAGGCCCGATCCTCATCGCCCTTCAAGACCTTTGTTTCCCCAGCCCCTTCCTTTTTCGCTGTCCCGGCAATTTCCACGACCTGCCTTTCGACCGCCTCCGCGACGCCTTCCAGGCTGAAGGCGACCAGGTATTTCGCTTTCACCCCGAACCGGCTCGCCGCCCTTTCATCCATCAGTTCCATGGCCGAGGGGAGAAATACGGAGTGGAGGATCCCCCGCGTCAGCGAACCGGCCCCGGCCAGGTCATCGAAAGCAGTCAGAAGCGTTGCCGAGGCTTCCGGCAGCGGCAGGAGCTTCGTGGTGATTTCGGTGATCACCCCCAGGGCCCCCCAGGAACCAATCATCAGCTTGGTCATGTCGTACCCGGAGACGTTTTTGACGGTCTTCCCGCCGAAGGCCACGATATCCCCGCCCGGGGTGACCGCCTTGAGCCCCAGGAGCAGATCACGGGCGGTATTGTAGAGATAGCGGCGCGGCCCGCTGCCGTTGGTGGCGATGATGCCGCCGATGGTGGCCTTATCCGTATAGGGGGGATCCAGGGGCAGGAACGAACCCCTTCCCGTGCCGGCCAGCGTCTTCTGCACCGACGCCAGTGTGACGCCCGCCTCGACGGAAAGGCTCAGGTTGGGAACATCGTGTTCGGTGATCCGGTCGAGCCGCAGCATGGACAGCACCAGATCCAGCTTGCGGGGAATGCCGCCCGCGGCCATCTTTGTCCCGTTGCCCCGGGGCACGACGGCCAGCCCTTCCGAACCGGCGTGGGCCAGCAGTTTGGATATCTCCTCGACGGATCCCGGACTGACGACGGCCCTGGGCGTCAGGCCGTCTACGGCATAGGCCTTGAGCCGATCCGGATCCTCTGTTACGTTGGCCTCCCCGACCATCCCCCGGAGGGCGGAAACCAGACGGTTGTTGCTGGACATACAATCTCCTTTCCTCGACGGCTTCGGAAAACGTCCGGATGCTGCGTTGCGCTTCATCCTTCGGATAGCCTTCTCGGATCAAGCGGCTTTTTCCGTCTCCGGCAGGACCTTGCCCGGATTGAGCAGGTTCAGCGGGTCGAAGGCCGCCTTGACCCGCTTCATGGCGGCAATGTCCTGCGGGCTGAATACCATGGACATCCCATGGAGCTTTTCAACACCGATGCCGTGCTCGCCGCTGATCGTCCCCCCCATCTCCGCGCAGAGCTTCATGATCTCCGTCGCCGCGGCATGAACCCTCTGAAGTTCCTCCTTGTCCCGCTCATCGAAAAGGATCAGAGGGTGCAGATTCCCGTCACCGGCGTGGAAGACATTCGCGATGGGGAGGTTGTACCTCCTGCCGATTTCGACAACGCCGGCGAGCGTCTCGGGCAGTCTCGTTCTGGGGACGGTGCCGTCGTTGACCAGATAATTCGGACGCAATCGCCCGACGGCGCCGAAGGCCCCCTTCCTGCCGGCCCAGATCTTGTCCCGCTCCGCCTGGTCCTTGGCCACACGGATTTCCCGGACATTGTGCTGCCGGCAGATCTCCAGGATGCGTTCCGTCAGTCTGTCCATGCCGTCCTTGAGCCCGTCGAGCTCGATGATCAGAATAGCCGCCGCATCGATGGGGAAACCCACATGATAGGCCTCTTCGACCGCCTTGATTGTCAGGTTGTCCATCATCTCCAGGGTGGCGGGTATGATCCCTTCGCCGATGATGGCGGTGACCGCATTGCCTCCATCTTCAACCGAATTGTAGATGCAGAGCATCGTCTTGATCGCCTCGGACTTCGGCATGATCCGGAGCACCGCCTCGGTGACGATGCCGAGTGTCCCTTCGGAGCCCCCCAGAACGCCAATCAGGTCAAAACCGGGGTTGTCCAGGGCCTTGCCTCCCACCCGGACGACCTGGCCGTCGGCCATGACCAGCTCCGCCCCGAGGACGTGGTTGCTGGTCACTCCGTATTTCAGGCAGTGCGGACCCCCGGAATTCTCGCCGAGGTTCCCTCCGATTGTCGTCACTTTTTCGCTCGCCGGATCGGGCTGGTAGAGATAACCGTGCTTGGCCAGTACATTCTTCAAATCCAGCGTGATCACGCCCGGCTGTACCACGACGCGCAAATTCTCGGTATCGATGTCCAGGATCCGGTTCATCCGCGTCAGGACGATCGCGATGCCGCCCTGAACGGTCACACTGCCGCCGCTGAGGTTTGTCCCCGCTCCCCGGGCGACCACCGGTATTTTATGATCATGGGCAAATGCGACGACCCGCGACACCTGTTCGGTGGTCGTGGGAAGCACGATGCAGTCGGGTTTCGACCGGATCAGCGACGCATCGTATTCATAGAGACTGAAGTGCATCGCGGAGCTCAGCACATTCTCCCTTCCCACCAGCCGGACCAGTTCGCCGATCATTGCATCCTTTTCCATCGTCAACTCCTTCACCTCTCCGGCTGTCCGGCGACCGACATACACCGGCCGGCGACCGGCAAAAAAAAGCGAAGCAACCACCGATATCGGCGATTGCTTCGCTTACGGATCTTTCTCTCTTTTTATCCGTCCGATGAACGTGATATTCAAACCGGGAGTTACCTCTTCCGCATCGCCTCCATATCGGCGATCTCCTTCATGGTGGCCAGGATCTGACGTGCATTTTCATACACAGGGGTGTCCACCATCTTGCCTTTGAACGACACGGCGGCGGCGCCCTTGGCGATGCCCTCCTCCTCGAAGACCTTCACGACCCCCGTGGCCCACTCGATGTCATCGGCGGAAGGCATGTAGAGCCGGTGGGAAGGTTCGATCTGGCTCGGATGGATCAGCATCCGGCCTTCATAGCCCATTTGACGGCCCTGCAGGACGCTCGCCTCGAAGGCCTCGACATTCTTGAAGTCGACGAAGGGGCAGTCGATGGCGACACAGCCGGCCGCCCGCGCGGCTACGGCGGTGTAGTAACGGCCATAGAGCTGCTCGGTACCCTCGGAGGTCAGCTTCACCCGCATGTCCTTCGTATAGTCCACGGCGCCGAAGATCAGCGAGTTCACGCGCTTGCTGGCGGTGGCCGCCGGATAGGCGTTGATCATCCCCTTGGCGGTTTCGATGAGGAGCTGAATGGCGATGCTCCCCACCTCGAGGCCGCGGCGGCGCTCGAGCTCTTCGAGCTTCCAGTCGAGCCGCTTCACATTGTCCGCCTCGCCGGTCTTTGCCAGACAGATACCGGAGAGCCCCGGATGAACGATCGCCTCGAGGTCATCGTTGGTCATCAGGGTCTCCCAGTTGTTGATCCGAACGTACACCCTGGAGCCGCCGGTCCCCGCGTGCTTGAGGTTCTCCCGGACGCACTCGCGGGCCTTTTCCTTCTCGGCGGGGGGGACCGAATCCTCCAGATCCAGGGTGATGATGTCCGCCGGGAATTCCGGGGCCTTGGCCACCATCTTCTCGTTGTTGCCCGGCACATAAAATACCGATCTCATGACTGCCATACGCGTTTCTCCTTTCATAATGGGAACAGATTGGACATCCTTCCCGTGGGTTATTTGACCCTCAATTTTCCCTGCGCCTTGAACTCACGAAGCCTCTCCGGTATTTCGTTGGGGTTGTCCACCACGACGATCCCCGCCTCCCTGAGCCGGGTGATCTTGTCCTGGGTGGAACCGCTGCCCCGCTCGACGATGGCGCTCGCATGGGAGAACTTCATCCCCGCGGGAGCCCAGGCGCCCGACACATAGATGATGATCGGCTTGGTGAACCTGCCCGACTTCACGAGCCCCGCCGCCTCTTCCTCATGGGAGCCGCCCATCTCGCCGAAGATGGCCATGACATCCGTGTCGGGATCCTCCTGAAACAGGGGCAGGACGTCGGAGAAGGACATGCCGGTCACGGGCTCCGTCCCCACGTGCAGGACTGTGCTCACGCCGAATCCCGCCTGGGCGATCACGTAGGGGAGGGTCCCCGACTGCCCGCCGCTGCGGCTGATGACCCCCACATGGCCCGGAACGAAATGCCGGGTGGCAAATTCGACCGAACCGCCCAGCCACCCGAGCGCACCCACCCCGGGGGAGTTGATCCCGATCGACCCGGGACCGAGCAGCATGGCGCCCTTCTGCCTGCCGTAGGCCACCATTTCCAGAATATCGTACAGGGGAACCCGCTCGACGGGCATGACGATCAGTTTGATGTCCGCTTCCAGCGCCTCCAGGACGGCGTCCTTCAGGCCGGTACCGGGGATGAAGGTCACGGAGACATCGAACAGGCCGTGGTTTTTCACCGCATCCTTCACCGTATTGTACACGGGGATCCCGTCCACCTCCTCGCCGCCGCGCCCCGGCGTCACGCCGGCGACCACGTTCGTACCGAGCCGCCGCATGAATTTGGCCCGCATCGAGCCTTCCCTGCCTGTAATCCCCTGAACCACCACTTTCGTTGTTTTCGTCAGCAAGATAGCCATATGATCACCACCTTTTCGGTCTAAGATATTCCGTGCTTCTTACGGTACTCTTCCACTCCCGGCGTAGGCGCTTCGATCCGGATCGCCCCTTTTCCCCTGAACCAGCACTCATATTCGCAGGCCAGGCATTCCGTCCCGAGGCGCTTGGCGTCGCCCTCGACGGCCGGCTTTCCGTCTTTCAGGACCAGAAGCCCCCGGGCGTATGTCTTGCAGGCCGCGATGCAGGCCTTGGATTCGCATTCGGCGCACTTGCTGTCATCGATGATGACCTTGATCGTCAGTTCCTGAAACTCCATGGGCGGCCTCCTTTACCCTTTCCTTTCTTTCTTGTATTCGAGAACCATCTCCTTCATCTCCGCGGCCAGCCCCACCGTGTCGTACACGCGTTCGCCGCCGTAGATCCGGATGCGCGCCTTGAGATCCTTTGTCCCCTCCCGGAGAATCTCGAGCGACTCCTTCTCCTTGTTGCCGGCCAGAAGCAGCATGACGGGAAAGCCGGGGCGCTTGGGAAGCTCCTCACGCAGGGCCTTGACCACGCCGTGGGCGTGATGCCACTGCTCCTGGTTGGCCGCCATGAAACCGCCCAGCATGTAGCCGTCGATGCCCGGCTGGGAGAAAACGATCTTGGCGGCCCGGTACACCTTCGAGGCGGGCGGATTGCCGCTCGTATCGGCAAAGTCCGGAACCCGGAGCCCCTGCTTGTTCAGGCCGTCCACGCCGAGCATGGCGCCTCCGCCGCCCATTCCGTGGTAACCGATCGTCCCGAAGACCTCGCCCTGGATCTGGTTGTCCATCTCGGCGAAATAGCAGGTGCCGCGCAGGTCCTTCTCCTCCACCCACCAGGCGATCTTGTCCAGTTCCGTGGGGGCCGTGGACGACTCGCGGGCCACCTTGATCCCCAGTTCGGGACGACGGATGACGGAGGAGTCGTCGATGGAGAGGCGGCAGTCGCCGGCGATCACCTTTCCATCCCTGGTGACGACCATGGGGTTGATCTCGATCAGACGGGCGCCGTAATTCTTGAAGGTGTCGTAAAGGCCCACCAGCATCCGGGCCACATGGACGATGTGCGCGCTGGGCACCTTGAGCTTGTTGGCAAGATTCAGTGCGTCGTAAATCCGGAAACCGCGGAGCACATCCACGTTCATCATGGCAATCTTGTCGGCGGGTACCGATTCGATATCCATGCCGCCCTCGGTGGAGAACATGACCACGGGACAACGGGCGTCCGCCTGTGCGTTCACGATGACCCCGGCATAGTACTCCTGCGCAATATCCAGTTTTTCCTCGATCAGGACCTTCTCCACCACGAACCCCTTGATCGTGGCGCCGAGAAGAGAGGCGGCCGCCTGCTTCGCCTCCTCCGGGGTATCGGCAAACTTCACGCCGCCCGCCTTGCCGCGCCCGCCGGCCCAGATCTGAATCTTGATGACGACCGGCTTTCCGATCTTCTCCGCAATCTTGCCCGCTTCCTCGGGCGTCGCGGCGACCTCCCCCTGGGGGATCGGCATCTTGGCGATCTTGAACAATGCCTTGCCTTCATGCTCCTGTAATCGAGCCATACCTACCTCCTGAACATTCTATCGTTTCGATGTGCCAAATGAGGTGCTGCTTTTTTTCCCTTTTTTCATCCCATCAGGACCTCTCAAACATTGTTGGAATCGCAAATCCTCGTCTCCTCAAATCCAACTTTTAAGTCATATCAGCCGATCCGGGAGAAGTCAACATACAAGCATTTCCTGCAGGAATCGGCTTTCATTTTCCCACCTGAGGTTGTAAAAAATTTTTATTTCGCAAAAGAAATGCCAATACAATCGGGAAGCGTCACTCCTTCCGTAAAAGAAATATCGTCTTTACATTCATATAATAAGAGGTTGGCCATGTGTGGACATGGACGGGACCAGTGCCCGGGATTGCGACCCTCCCGGGCCGCCGTCGCTCTAAAAGGAGATTCAGTGCGGCTATCGCACTGGATTGCTAAAACCAGCCGGAAAACCGAATGCGGCGGGAGACGTGGTGCCTGTGTGCGCAAAACGCACTTTGCGTGCTTCAATAGCACCATATTCCTGAGGGCTTCCGGGATCAAAAAGTCATTTATGAAAGATGATTCTGCTTTTTTATTACACGCATAAGAAATTTTTGTATTGACACCGGCAGAAGGTTAATAGTATCAAAAAATCAATTGAATTTAGAGTATTTGACAATTTTTTGCTTCAGGGAGGGACCACGACGTGGATTTTGAACCCATATTTCTCGAGGCTGAACCCCTTCGCCGCTTCACTGAAAAAGTATTCGAAGGTCTGGGCGTCGCGGCGGACGATGCAAGGATTGCGGCGGATGTTCTGATTGAGGCAGACCTGAGAGGGTTTGACTGCCACGGGGTGGGCAGACTTTTCCCCTATTACAAGAGGATCCGCAAGGGCCTCATCGAGACGAAGCCCGACATAGAAATCTCCTGGGTGACTCAGACGACTGGGTGCTGCGACGGGGGAAACGGCCTCGGGATGGTTGTGGGGCATCGAGCCATGCAGGCCTGCATCTCGCGGGCGGAAGAATACGGTTCCGCTTTTCTGGCGGTTTCCAGAAGCAACCACTTCGGCATCGCAGGATACTACACCTCGATGGCCCTTGCCGAGCATATGATCGGGATAACGATGACCAATGCATCACCGCGGGTCGTTCCCACGGGGGGTACAACGGGTATCCTGGGAACCAATCCGATCAGCGTTGCCGTCCCGAGAAGAACAAAACCTCCGTTCGTTCTGGATATGGCCACAAGCGCGGTGTCCAGCGGAAAACTCGACGTGGCGGTACGCAAAGGGGCAGATATTCCTGAAGCGTGGGTCTACCCGTCGGTTAAGCCCTTTTTGGATGAAGAAGGGGTCGTGCCTATGTCTGTTCTGCACTACCCCCTGGGTGGAAGTGCAGAGACGGGCGGCTACAAAGGCTATGGACTGGCCCTGATGGT
>JBFMBA010000352.1:0-10475 GCA_040755475.1 Thermodesulfobacteriota bacterium | reverse complement strand
CACCGTCCGGACGTTTCTTGGGCACGACGAAAAGGGAGATCCCCCGGATGCCGGGGGGCGCCCCGTCGATCCGGGCGAGGAGCAGGTGGACGACGTTCTCGATCGATTCGTAGTCGGAGCAGGAGATGAAGATCTTCTGCCCCCTGATGCGGTAATGCCCGCCCGCCGCCGGACTGGCGGCGGTCTTGATGTCGGTGAGGGAGGAGCCCGCCTGCGGCTCGGTGAGGGCCATCGTTCCCTGCCACAGGCCGGCGAACATCTTCGGGACATAGGTGTCGACCAGCTCCCGTGCGCCGAAGGAAAGGATCAGCTGGGCCGCGCCGGCGGTGAGGAAAGGGTAGACGGATGCCGAATAGTTCGCCGCCGAGAAGATCCCCCGGAAGGCCGTCATGATCGTGTTCGGGATCTGCTGGCCCCCCGCCTCGCAGGGCGCCTGGGCGCCGATCCAGCCGCCCTCGCCGCAGGCCTTCATGACCGTCGCCACGGTGGGGTGGACGAAGACCCGGCCGTCCCGGAACTCCGGCGGTCTCCTGTCCATCTCCGACAGGACGGGAAAGAGGATGCCCCTCCCCATCCGCATGGCCGCCTCCAGGACCATGTCGAAGGTTTCTTTGCCGTGGTCCGCGAAAGTGGGATGCCTGGTCAGCGCCAGCGCATCCAGGTGCTCATAAAGGATGAATCGCAGATTTCTCAGACTGATGAAGGTCTCCGCCATGGCTTTCTCGTGTCCGTTGATGGGGAGCGGCGCCCCTCAAATTCTCTCCTGCAGGAGGAGCGTTTCGTCTCTCCGGGTTATTCAAAAATCCGGAGTCTTTCATAACCGCCGGCCTGCTGGTTGTAGAGCGCGCATTCCCCCTCGTCCGCGGCGCCCACGACCACGATGAAGCGGTCCCGGTTACCCTGATCGGCCCCCGGCCGCGGCCCGCCGCAGGCGGCGCCCAGCACCCGCTTTTCGCAGGGGGACGACTGCTCCCGCGTGACACGGCCGCATGATTGCCGGAAGATGATGGGCAGGTGTGAATGGCCGCAGAACAGGAGCTGAAAATCCGTCTCGGCGAAAAGGCGCTCGGCGCGCTGCGTGTCGCCCGTATCGATCGGCTCGTAAAAGGACCGGAGGGAATCGAAGGGGAGCGAGTGGGCGAAGCGCAAACCGTTGAACGAACGGGTCAGGGGCGTGTCGCGCAGGAGCGAGAGCATGCGCCGCCCCGTCGGATCGAGAGACCGGCGGCTGTCGGCCAGCATGTTTTCCACGAGGAAGTCGTTGTTTCCCTTGACGGTGAGCACGTCGTGCGCTTCAAGAAGCTCCAGCATGGCCGCCGTCCGGTCATGGCGAACCGAATCGCAGAAGTCACCCAGATGAAACAGGGTGTCGGCCCCCCGCCTCTTCAGCAGGCCGATCGCCTTGCGTGTTGCCTCCAGATTCCCGTGGCTGTCGGCCATCAGGCCAATGAAACCGTCACCCAAGTCCGCCATGTGCCGACCCTCTCCGGTTTCCCGGTTATTGCCGGATGCGGCCGCCGCCGCCATCGCAAGCGTCGTTTTTTCAAAGTAGCGATACTATGGCAAGCACAGGGCGATGTCAACGATAAAAGCGCACCACACGCCTCTCGCTGACTTTTTGCTGATTTGTCTTGACACGTTGCGGTGGCCTTCCTATACTCCGCCATTCGAAAACGGGTACTCAGCCGCGGGCGGGCTACCCGCCGGGGAGGGCGTCTTTGCCCTTCCAGATACGGAGACCCTTCTAAACCAAACCAAAAGGAGCGCCAATGAAAATCATCAAAGTGGAAGACCTCTGTCAAATCGAGAATCCAACCCCCTCCGAACCCTACCGGCCGGAGATGAAACTGGACGGCTACGGCTTCAGGAATCTCGGCGGCATGTTCGGCCTGCTGGTTGCGGGGAGCCAGGTGCCCTACCATTACCACAATAACCGGGAATCGATCCTGATCCCCATCAGCGGCGAGGCGGTGGAGATCGTCGAGGGGAAAGAGACCGTCATCAAACCCGGTGATGTGCTCCTGATCCCCGCCGGGGAGAAACACACGACGGTCAACCGATCGGACCGCGAGTTCCGCTTCGTGGAGTTCTTCACCTGTCCGCCGCTCGCGTCGGATTTTGTCAAAGTCGACTAACGATACCCAGATGAGGAGGCGGGAACCATGGCTATGAAAGACAAGGTGAGGGTGGCGCTCATCGGGATCGGGAGCTGGTCGACAGTGATCGCCAACGCGGTCCAGCGAAGCGGCAAGCTGGAAATGGCGACCTGCTATACGAGAAATCCCGAGCGACGGGCGGCTTTCAGCGCAAAGTACGGCTGCGACCAGGACAACAGCGTCGAGGATATACTGAGAAGGGCGGATGTGGATGGGGTCCTGCTGACCACGCCGAACGCCGTGCATGCCGAGCATGCCCTTCTGGCGGCGCAGCACGGCAAGCACGTCTATGTGGAAAAGCCGATCGCCAACACGATGTCCGATGGAAGGGCGATGGTCACCGCCTGCCGGGACGCGGGGGTAGCGCTGCTTGTCGGCCAGGATATGCGCCGTCTGGCGGGGTTTCGAAAAATGAAGGCGCTCATCGATCAGGGCGCAATCGGCAAGCCCGTGATGGTGGAGTCCAATTTTTCCGGGAGACTGGGGTTCGAATTGACACCCGACAAATGGCGTTGGTACAGCGACGATTCCGGATGCCCGGGGGGCGCGCTGATGACCATGGGGGTCCATCACGCCGATACGCTGAATTACTTTTTCGGTCCCGTCGAGAAGGTCTTTTCGTTCTTCAGCAAGCTTTACATCCCCGCGGAGGTGGAAGACGTGGAGATGACGACGTTCCGGTTCGAGTCGGGCGTCCTGGGTCATCTCGGCTCCACCTATGCATCACCCAGGGCAAACTGGATCCGGGCCTACGGGACCGACGGCCATCTCGCCTGCAACCTCAGTCTTCCCAATCTGCCTTTTGCCGAATACCTGAAGGTCTGGTCGGTGGTCGACAAATACACCTGCCTGCAGCACTTTGACAAGGCGAAGGACGAGCCGGATACCATCCCGCTGACGATCGGCGATCCGATCCTCGAGGAGGTCGATGAGTTCGCGGACTGCATCCGCACGGGGAAACGGCCCGAGACCGATGGCGAGGCGGGACTGGCCGCCCTTGCGTTGGTCCGGGCGGCCATAGAATCGGCACGGACCGATGCGGTGGTGAATCTGAAATCCCTGTGAAAAACTGATGTCTGAAACCTTTATTGGCATGGAGATGTCAATGGTTCCAAAAGTCTATATCCCCCAGCCGATACCCGCTGTGGCGCTGGAACGTCTGAAGACCATGGCGGAGGTGGAGGTGTTTCCCCATCTGGATCGTATCATCGATCCGGAAGAACTGCTCAAGGCGGTCAAGGGGAAGAATTATCTCTTTGCCCTCGGCGAGATTCCCTATGACGCGGGAGTGATCGATGCCGCGCTGCCTGACCTCAAAGGTATCGCCGCCATGTACATCTTTCCCAAGTTCGTGGACATCAAGACCGCCACGGCCAGGGGCATACTGGTGACAGGGGTCCCGAACATGCTGGTCGAAACGACGGCGGAGTTCACCTTTGCCCTGCTGATCGCCACCGCGTGGCGCCTGCCGGAACAGGAGCGCGTCCTGCGGGAGCGGCAATGGAAGCAATACCAGTCGATGGCCATGCTCGGAACGCGGATCTATGACAAGACCCTGGGGATCGTGGGGCTCGGAAAGATCGGGGCGCTGCTTGCAAAGAAAGCCCAGGGGTCCGGAATGCGGGTGATATACAACAAGCGGACCCGGCTGTCGCCCGCCGAGGAAACCCATTTGAACGTGGAGTGGCGCGGGATGGAGGATCTCTTCCGGGAGGCGGATTTCGTCGCCCTGACCCCGACGCTCACCCCCGACAGCAAGGGCCTGGTTGGAGAGCGTCTCCTCTCGCTGATGAAACCCACCGCGATCCTGATCAACACCTCCCGGGGCGCCGTCGTCGATGAACGGGCGCTGGCCAAAGCGCTGCAGGAGAAGCGGATCAGGGGAGCCGGGCTGGATGTCTTCGAAAGGGAATTGCCTTATCCCGACCCCGGGCCTATTCCCGCTCTGCTGAACCTTCCCAATGTGGTCGTGGTCCCCCACATCGGAAGCGCCGCCGTCGAGACGCGGGAGGAGATGGCCATGCGAACGGTGGACAACATCGAAGCGATAATCCGGGGGCGGCGGCCGCCCGACCTGCTCAACCCCGAGGTCCTGGGGGAGGCCCCGCGCGACACCGGGGACCGGATAGGATAGAACTTTTTCTGCCAAGTAGGTACGCCGTGTGAAAGTCCGTATCTCTTCACGCCGGCGTCCGTTTCTTGTTCACCATGCCGTTTCTGCTGTTCCCCTGCACCGGGGCCCTTGCCGCCGATCCTGTCGGAATGAAAATCGGTCTGAGCAACGAACCGGGCTCCCCCCGTGTCAAGGGCGACGAGCTTTTCGGGAAGCTCATCAAGGAGCGCACCGGGGGCCAGGGGGAGAGCAAGGTGTTTCCACACGGCCGTGTAACGGTATTTTATCCTTGATTTTCAGGAGAACATGCCGCAGAATATCCATACCGCTGCAGGGAGTCCCATTGTCGCTATCGAGCGATCCAAGCCGTCGAGAGGGCTTGTTCCACTACCGGTCGCATTCATGTCCTCGCATTGATATCACTCATCAGCACCAACGTGATCGGAACCGGAGGTAAGGGAGGGAAAGGTCATGACAAAGGAGCGCGACCCGGAGCCGGACGCCGCTGGACTGCGCCGGAGGGCTGAGGAGCGTCTGCGGGAAAAGCAGAAAAAACAGATATCGGACAATGCGGCGCAGAGAGCGGTGGATATGCAGGCGCTCGTTCAGGAGCTGCAGATCCACCAGATCGAGCTTGAGATCCAGAATGAAGAACTGCGGAAGTCGAGGGTCGAGGCGGAAGAGCTCCTGGTAAAGTACACCGATCTGTACGACTTCGCCCCTGTGGGTTACCTTTCGCTCGATCGGGCCGGGGCGATCCGCAGGATCAACCATAACGGCGCGCGCCTGCTGGGGGAAGACCGCTACCATCTGAGGGGCCGCCACTTCGCGACGTTCGTTTTCGATGCCGATCGTTCCGTCTTCAGTGATTTCTTGAAGCAGGTGTTCACAGCGGGAGCCCCCCCGTCTCCACAGAAGGGCGTCTGCGAGGTGAAGCTCGGCAACAAGGAAGACCGCCCCCCTGCAGCCGAAACCCAAAAGCAGGACGGCATCGGCGGCGCCGCTCGCCATGTGCGGATCGAAGCCACGCCCACCGAGGACGGGCGGGAGTGCCGTGCAGCCATGATCGACATCACCCGGGGCAAGCAGGCGGAGGCGGCGCTTCTGGAGAGTCATGCCCGGCTGGAGCGAAACCTGAAAGGGGCCGTCGATATCATCTCTGAAACGATAGAGCGGAAGGGGCCCTATGCCTCTGGCCACCATCGGCGTATCGCGGCACTGACGTCTGCAATCGCCAGAGAGGCGGGACTGACCCACCATCAGGTGCAGGGGATTGAGCTGGCCGCCGCCGTTTTTGATATCGGGCTGATGACAGTCCCCGTCGAACTTCTTCAGGACGAGGAACGGTTGGACGGGATCAGGTTGGCCCTGTATCAGGGCTACCCTCAGGCCGGGCATGACGCCCTGAAGAAGATCGAGTCCCCCTGGCCGATTGCCGAGATCATCCTCCAGCATCGTGAATGTTATGACGGCTCGGGATTTCCACGGGGGCTCAAAGGAGAAGCGATTCTCGTCGAGGCCCGGATCCTGGCGGTTGCCTGTGCCTTGGAGGATTTGACGAGCCACAGGAGCTACCGGAATGCGTTCACTTTGGATCAGGCGCTGGCATCCATATCGTCGCAAGGCGGAACAAAATATGACAGACGAATCGTGGCTGCCTGTCTGAGCTTATTCAAAACGAAGGGCTTTACGCTGGCCTGATCGGGCGCTTTGCAGCCGCCCTTCATCGCCTGCGGCCCCCTGATGCAGATCTCTCCCGCCTCGCCGGCCGGAAGCGCCCGGGTTTGCCATATAAAGCGTCCATGCAGAGGATCCCTGAAGCAGAACAAATACGAGTCTTCAAGGCGGCCGATCGGGGCATGTTCTTGAATCCCGTTTGTCATACACACCCTTTTCAACATGTATCGATGTTTGACTGCCTATGGGTAAGGATTGACTTATTGATTCTAAATAATTATGAGAGAACAAGCATGGCAACCCCAAGGGCGTACGAGAAACTGCTTTTAGATGGATACAGGGTGCAAGGATCCGAATCCGACGATGGGCGGTCCTATCGTCGGAGCCTCCTGCTATGCGTACATGACGCTCTTTGCGCTTGCTGTGGCCGGAAACGCAGCGCCGGGAAACCGAACGTCACTCGTTTCGAACCCACGGGCGGGAAAGTCCGGTATGCCCCGGGTGCCGCTGGCTGAGCCACCGGTGTCCCGAAGCTTCAAACAGTGCAGACCGGGTTGAACAAATGAAAAACGCAGCATTGCAGGCGAGGGAGCAGTTTTTGGAGTAACTGAAAAGCGGGCGGAAAAATCCGGGAAACGATGAATATGACGGGAAGGGCCGCCCGTGGAAACACCCGTCGCGATCATGTGAGGGGTTCGACAACCATCAGAACAGAAAGGCAGGACATATGAGCAAATTGATGACACGACACGTTTACACCTCGGAATCGGTTTCGGAAGGACACCCCGACAAAGTCTGCGATCAGATCTCTGACGCGATTCTGGACGCATGCCTGGCCCTGGACCCAATGGCCCACGTGGGTTGCGAGACCGCCGTGGGTCCCAACCTGGTAGTGAATCTTGGTGAAATCACGTGCAAGGACTGGGATAAAATCAATCCGCAGGTGATTGCACGCGAGGTCGTCAGGGATATTGGGTATGACGATCCCTCCGAGGGATTCAGCCACGACTCTTTCAACTACCTTTGCGCCATTCACGGCCAGTCCTCGAATATTGCGATGGGAGTAAACCGCGAACGCATCGAGGATCAGGGCGCCGGCGATCAGGGTATGATGTTCGGCTATGCGACCCGCACGACGCCGCAACTGATGCCCGCCCCCATCGTGTTTGCCCATCGCTTGCTGGAGGAGATGACCCGCCTCCGCAAGGAGAAGGCGATCGAGTACCTCCGCCCCGATTCCAAGGCGCAGGTCAGCGTGCTGCACGACGATGGAAAGGCCGCTGAAATAACGGCGGTCGTGATTTCGCATCAGACCCGGGACGTGCCGCTGGAACAGATTCAAAAGGACCTGATTGCGGTTGCGCGTGAGGTGCTTGATAAAACCGGGCTGCTGACCAACCGGACCGAGTTTTTCATCAATCCGACCGGCAGGTTCGTGATTGGCGGCCCCTGTGGTGATTCGGGCGTCACGGGACGCAAAATCATCGTCGATTCCTATGGCGGCGTGGGATCGCATGGCGGGGGCGCTTTTTCCGGCAAAGACCCGTCGAAGGTGGATCGCTCGGCTGCCTATTATGCCCGTTATGCCGCCAAGAATATTGTCGCCGCGGGGCTGGCCGACAAATGCGAGATTCAGATCGCATATGCGATCGGAGTCGCCAAACCGCTGAGCATAAACGTCAGCACCTATGGCACGGGAAAAATAGATGAGGACAGGATCGCCCGCATTCTTACGGAGGGCAGGATTTTCGATTTCCGTCCGGCCATGATGATCAAGGAACTGGGACTCACCGAACCCAAGGGCTGGAGCTATCGCAAGAGCTGCAACTACGGCCACTTTGGCCGCGAAGGCTTTCCCTGGGAAAAGACCGACCGGGTGGAGGCCCTGCGCGAAGCCGCCGGACTTAAATAACGAAGCATACTGCATAAGTGTCGCCGCGCGGCCGGGCCTCGAAACATCATCCGAGGCCCGGCTCGCCGGTTATACCGATTGATGGGTAAACACCCGAAGGGGTCAGCCTTGACCTCATCGCGCAGGCAGCAGGTCGGAACATCGGGATGGGGTCCTTCAGCCAAAAAGGAACGCAAAGGCAAAGAATCAGAGCTGGCCTATATGCCGGAGAACGCGTCAAAAAGGCTGGCGGAATACATCTAAGGATAGAGCCCTTCAATCGTAGGATCGTCCCTTTCCGATATGTTATTCAACGGCAGGGGCTCTTGTAAGGCGCAAGATTTGTGTTGAAAAAAATATAAAATAATTACCGTGTAATTATGATCAGCTTTTCATGGGACGACAAGAAAAACGGGGCCAACAAGAAAAAGCACGGGGTTTCATTAGAAGAAGCCAGAACGGTGTTGTACGATGAAAACGCGATCCGGTATTTTGATCCCGACCACTCGGGTGATACAGGTTTTTGATGGTGGGTATGAGCCAACAGCGATGAATCCTTATCGTATGTCATTGTTTCAGAAAAGAAGATTCGGTCATAAGGATTATTTCAGCCAGGAAAGGCACAAAGTGCGAAGAACACAATGATTGGGGAGGGGAAGGGCGATGAGAAAAGAATACAATGTAAGTCAAATGAAAGGACAAATAAATCCCTATATAAAGGAACTTAAGACCCAGGTTACCATTCGTCTCGACAAGGATACCGTTCAGTACTTCAAAATGTTGGCCAAAAATACCGGCATGTCCTATCAGAATCTGATCAACCTGTATCTGCGGGACTGTGTCGAAACGAACAAAGAGCCCCGCATTCAATGGTCCCGTCCAGCATAGTTGATACACCAATAGGCCGTGCCGATGGACTCATGAAGTCAGATACTACAGTGCGGTTTTGCCGATCGGTCCGGATCAATGAAAACCGGTTGAAAGGTTCACATCTGCCAGGATGGTTTTTCGCGGGGGAGCGGATAGCGTTAGCTTCCTGAAGTCAAGCGTGCAGCGGTTTTCACTGGGATCCAAACTTTCGATCGGAAAGCCTTGAATATCTTTCCAGCTAAAAACTGAAGAGCATAGATGGTATTCATCGATACGGCATGTTTTGTTGAATGGACAAATAATTAAAATGGATGTAGTATCGAGCCATGGGTGTTTACAGGTTCACAGAGTATTTTGAAAACGAGGTATTGAGGAAGAGGCCGTATCTCAAAAAAGAATGGTGCATTAAGGTCATTGAAAACCCGCTCAAGGTAGAGCCGCAGGAGAATAATCGTTTTCGATTCTGGGGTGTGGTGGACGATCTTGAAGGGCGTGTATTGAGAGTAGTCACTTTGGAAGATAAAGCAACCATTCATAATGCCTTTCCTGACAGGGGGTACAAACCATGAAATTGAACTATTACCAGGAAACAGATTCTCTTTATATCGACTTGGCGGAAAAAACGAGCACAGAGAGTAAGGAAATATCTGAGGGGGTCGTGCTCGATTACGATGCCGATGGAAACTTGGTGGGCATAGATATTGATAATGCCAGCAAGAAGGTCCAGCTAAAAGAACTTACCTTACGAAAATTACCGTTTGAAACACACATATTCGCGGCATAATGTATAGAGTAGAGCGCGGAGGAGATTTTTACTTTTGTTCTTCCTGCTATACGTAACAAAACGATGATTGACAGATCATAGATTAACAATCATCATCTATCTGATTTTCTTAAGTGATTCTAAGAAAAGGAGGTAGAGATGATTGACAGCGGCATCAATTTACGACAGGCCCGATTTTTATCTGACGCCTATGAAGCAGATACAGAGTCCATTGTTCGAAGCATGACAGAACCGGATAACACGAAACAAGGCCCCGCGTACCGTTCCTGACTACTTTTTCCCCGCCTGATTCTTTTTGTCGAGCTCCCGCACCTCGCGCCGGAGGATTTTGCCGGCCGCGCTCTTGGGCAGCTCGTGGATGAGTACAACCCCGTGCAGGACCTTCCCGGGGGCGAGCCGCGCTTTGCAGTGGGCCATGATCTCCTGTCCCTCCGCCGTCTCCCCCGGCCTGAGAACCACATAGGCCTTCACCGCCTGTCCGCGCTGCGCATCGGGGATGCCGATCGTGCAGGCCTCCAGGACCGCGGGATGGGTGAGGAGGACTTCGTCGATTTCAGCGGGGTAAAACGCCTGCCCGTCCGTGACGATCCGGTCCGCTTTTCGATCCAGGACCGTGAGACAGCCTTCCCCATCGAGGAAGCCCGCATCGCCGGTGAAGAGCCAGCCCTCCCTGATGGCCGCACCGGCCTCCCCGGGCGCTTTGCAGTAGCCCTTCATCACCTGCGGCCCCTTCAGGCAGACCTCTCCCGCCTCGCCGGCGGGAAGCGTCCGGGTTCCCGTTTCCGGATCGACGATTTTCAGATCGGTGCCGGGAAGCGGCAGTCCCGCGGTTCCCCGTTTCTCGGGACCGCTCCAGGGGGTGGCCGTCCCGGCGAAGGCGGTCTCGGTGAGTCCGTAGAAGGTGATCACCGGCACGTCTTGCAGGGCCCGGAGCTCCCCGATCACCTGTCTGGGCAGGGGCGCTGCGCCGGACAGGAAGGCCCT
>JBFMBA010000351.1:0-2112 GCA_040755475.1 Thermodesulfobacteriota bacterium | reverse complement strand
TCCGGGTCACCGAAGAGACGGACAAGCCCAAATACTACCTTCTGGAGATGTTCCCCTACCCCTCGGGCCGGATCCACATCGGCCATGTGCGCAACTACACGATCGGCGACGTGGTGGCCCGATACAAACGGATGAAGGGGTTCAACGTCCTGCATCCGATGGGCTGGGACGCCTTCGGCATGCCCGCCGAGAACGCTGCCATCGAGCGGGGCATCCATCCTTCCGTCTGGACCCAGGAAAACATCCACAACATGCGCGAGCAACTCAAACGGATGGGCTTCAGCTATGACTGGGAGAGAGAGCTGGCCACCTGCGACCCGGCATACTACCGCTGGGAACAGCTTTTCTTTCTCTGGATGTATGAAAAGGGGCTGGCTTACAAAAAAAGCTCCACGGTCAACTGGTGCCCCAAATGCGAGACGGTCCTGGCCAACGAACAGGTGGAAGCCGGCCTGTGCTGGCGCTGCAGCACCGAGGTCGGGGAGCAGTATCTGAGCCAGTGGTTTTTCCGGATCACAGCCTATGTGGAGGAGCTGCTCGATTTCTGCGATCGGCTGCCCGGCTGGCCGGAGCGGGTACTGACGATGCAGCGAAACTGGATCGGCAAGAGCTACGGCTGCGAGCTGACCTTCCCGCTGGCCGACGGCAGCGGAGATATCAAGGTCTTCACGACGCGCCAGGATACGGTGTTTGGCGCCACCTTCATGCTCATCGCCGCCGAGCACCCCCTCGTCCTGGAACTCTCCCGGGGGAAGGCCTGCGAGCGGTCCGTCCGGGGGTTCGTTGAAAAGATCAAAAAGCAGGACAAGAAGATGCGGACCTCCGACTACTATGAGAAGGAGGGCGTCTTTCTGGACACCCACTGCCTCAATCCGGGCACGGGGAGAAAAATGCCCGTTTTCGCGGCGAACTTCGTCCTGGCCGACTACGGGACCGGCTGCGTCATGGGCGTCCCGACCCACGACCAGCGCGACTTCGAATTTGCCAGGAAATACAACCTGCCCCTGATCGTGGTCATCCAGCCCCACGACCGGGTCCTGAACGTCCAGACCATGACCGAAGCCTACGTGGACCAGGGGATCCTCATCAATTCCGGCCCCTTCGAGGGCATGGAAAACCTCAAGGCGCTCGATGCCATCGCCACCCATTTCGAATCCCTGGGCCGTGGGAAAAAGACGATCCAGTACCGCCTTCGCGACTGGGGCATCTCCCGCCAGCGCTACTGGGGAGCCCCCATCCCGATGGTGATCTGCGAAGCCTGCGGGACGGTCCCGGTTCCGGAATCGGATCTGCCCGTCGTCCTGCCGCGCGACGTCCAACTGACCGGCGAAGGGGGATCGCCCCTTGCCAAACACCGGCCCTTTGTGGAGACAACGTGCCCCCGTTGCGGAATTCCGGCGCGGCGCGAAACCGACACGATGGATACCTTTGTGGAGTCCTCGTGGTACTTCGACCGTTTCTGCTCGGCGCATCACGACGTCAAGCCGGGACTGGACAGAAGGAAGGTGGACTACTGGATGCCCGTCGACCAGTATATCGGCGGCATCGAGCACGCGATCCTGCACCTTCTCTACGCCCGTTTCTACACCAAGATGCTGCGCGACTTCGGCGTGCTGGGCGTCGATGAGCCCTTTACCAATCTGCTCACCCAGGGGATGGTCTGCAAGGAAACGACGCGCTGCCCCGAGCACGGCTACCTTTTCCCCGAAGAGGTCCGCGAGGCAAAATGCATCCACTGCCAGGGCGCGGTCGCCATCGGCAAGACGGAAAAAATGTCCAAGTCGCTCAAGAACGTGGTCGACCCCGATTACCTGATCAACGCGTACGGCGCCGACACCGCCCGGATATTCTGCCTGTTTGCCTCCCCGCCCGAGAAGGATCTCGAGTGGAGCGACCAGGGCGTTGACGGCTCCTTTCGCTTCCTGAGCCGGACCTGGCGGATCGCGGTCGATTATCTGGATGAGATCCGCGATGTGGCCCCCTTCGACGGCGGAGAGCCCCTGGAGGGAGACCTCAAGGCCCTGCGGCGCAAGACCCATCAGACCATCCGGAAGGTCAGCTCGGACATCGAAGACCGCTTCCACTTCAACACGGCCATCAGCGCCGGCATGG
>JBFMBA010000350.1:0-2466 GCA_040755475.1 Thermodesulfobacteriota bacterium | reverse complement strand
ATGGGCTGAAACCCCGGGAATGCAATCCGGGAGCGGGGGGAGATGCGGGTGCATGCACTTCCGTGTCCCCGGTGAAAGGAGAAAGACAATGGAAGAACATCTGAATCGAGGCATCAAAGAAGTGATGATGGAATTCCCCGCGATCGAAAAGATCCTGGATGAATACGGCATCGGTTGCGGTCCCTGCGCCGTCGGGACCTGCCTGCTCAAGGACATCGTGAAGATTCACGATCTGTCCGAAGAGGATGAAAAGGGACTCATGGCCCGACTCGCCCAGGCGATCGACCCGGGCCTGGGGGTGGAACCCCCCCCGAGAGATAGAAAAAGGGAGACTGAGAAAAACATTTCCTACTCTCCTCCCATAAAAAAGCTGGTTGACGAACACCTGCTCATCAAAAAATGGATCGCGCTGATTCCCGCGTTCGTGAAAAACTTGGACGTTGAATCGGCCGAGGGGCGGCGGTTGATCCTGGAGGGGGTCGATTTTATCCGGTCTTACGCCGATAAACGCCACCATGCAAAGGAAGAGGAGATCCTTTTCACCTATTTCGATGAGAATCTGGAGATGATCAAGGTGATGCGGGAAGATCACCGCCGCGGCCGCAATCATGTCAAAGCCATCCTCGAGGCCCTGGAACGGCGGGATAAAGCGGCCATAGCGGAACACCTCAACGGCTACCGGGAGCTTCTTACGGAGCATATCCGCAAGGAAGATGAGATCATGCTTCCCTGGATGGATCGGCAGATGTCCAAACCCCAGGTTGCGGAGCTTTCCGCCAGATTCAATGGCGCCGATGCGCAGATGGGGTCGGCGTCCCCTAAATATGCCGCCTTTATCGAGACCCTTGAAAAACGGTATGCACCGGCGGAAGGGGAGGATGGCAGCGCCTGACCGTCCAGGCGGCTACCCGCTGTCCCGGGCTGGCCGGGCCGACGGCGCTGTCCTGCCGACCGTGTCGCGGGTCTTCCTGCGGGTTGACCGGCGGGACGATGCCGGCAGCGCCTCTCGGCAGATTTTCGGCCTGGACCGAACCCTGTGGGGCGCCCTTTGTCACGCCTGACGGGCATCCCTTCGTGGAGCCGATACCCCGTATGGGACAGACACAGGGGCCAGGCTAGATGCCCAGTGCCCCACCGTGGTTGTCCCCCGCCGTTGGCCGGAGCGGGGGTGCATCACCGGCTACTGCACCGGGGAGAAAGCGGAAGGCATGACGATCTTGTTCTCCTGCGCCACATAAGGCACGCTCTTGCGGCCTTCCCGGGCCGCCACCAGGGAGGGAGGCCAGACGCCCCGGGCTTTCGCCTCGTCTCGGATCTGGTTTCGCTGTTCGAGCGTGTTGTAGGGCCAGATATGTACCCACTGGTTGAGCCCGCCGAGCTCCGAATAACAGGCGAGGCACAGGGGGCTCATCTTCACCCGGTCGGGCAGCGCCTTCTCCCAGTTTTCCATGATGCCCGGAAGGGCGCCCGGCGCATAGGTGTACGTCCGTATCTCGAAGTAGGGTCCCGTCTTGCTGGGTGTGACCAGGGGTGAAAACGGCGCCGGAATCATGATCTCCGACCGCATGCGGACGATGAACTCCCCGATCGCCGAAGGCCACACGTTCTCCTTGAGGGACGCCGCCCGGATACGGGCGCGCTCCTCCAGGTCCTTGTAAGGCCAGACGTGGATGATCTGGTTGAGCGGACCGATTTCAGTGTGCCAGAAAGCGGCAAGCTCTGAGAACTTCCTACGGTGTTCGTACGCTTCGGCGAAGCGCTTCTCAACCTCCGCCAGGGCGCCGTGTCTGAGGTCGTAGGTGCGAAATTCGTAAATCATGGTTCGTCCTCTCCTGGGTTTCCGGTGGTAAAGGCGGGACCGCCCGACGGTCCCGAAGCCTGGCCGGGTACTGCCTCTTGCCATGATGATATATGGGAACCGTGCCAGCATGTCAATGGCCAAGTTCAGTCTCCATCCCGATTCCCCTTATCCAATCTCCTTGTCTAATGGGGCAGCTTGTTGTAAAGTGGCGGTGTTGCGAAAAAGCATGAAAAACACCGCCGGCGAGCGTGAGAGGAGATTCCCAGATGGGTCAAGACAGCACTGCGGAGCAGAGGCGCATCAATGCAATCCGTTTTCTGGCGGTGGACGCCGTCGAGAAGGCCAATTCGGGGCATCCCGGCATGCCCATGGGAGCCGCGGCAGCGGCCTATACGCTCTGGACCGGGCACCTGAAGCACAATCCGGCCGATCCCCTCTGGGCCGACCGCGACCGTTTCGTTCTGTCCGCCGGGCATGGCTCGATGCTCCTGTACGCGCTTCTCCATCTGACCGGCTATGATCTCTCCCTGGACGATCTGAAGAACTTCCGGCAGTGGGGCAGCAAAACGCCGGGCCACCCCGAGCGTCGGCATCCCCCCGGGGCGGAGATGACGACGGGACCGCTGGGCCAGGGGGTCGGCGCGGCGGTGGGGATGGCGATCGCC
>JBFMBA010000349.1:0-16508 GCA_040755475.1 Thermodesulfobacteriota bacterium | reverse complement strand
GCGCCGGGCACTCCGCCGCGCAGGTCCCGCACCCCTTGCACTTGATGATGTCGATCTCCGCCTCCCCCCGCACGTTCACCACCGGCACCTCGTACGGACAGGCCCGCACGCAGGTCAGGCATGCCGCACAGCGTTCCCCCTCCACCACCGCCACGATACCCCCCACCAGCAGGTGGTCCTTGGAGAGGATGGTGCATGCCCGAGCGGCGGCGGCATAGGCCTGGGAAATGCTTTCGCTGATCAGTTTCGGCGCGTGGCCGGCCCCCGCCACGTAGATACCGTCCGAGGCGAAATCCACGGGCCGCAGCTTCATGTGCGCCTCCAGGAAAAACCCCTCGGCGGTGCGCGGCACCTTGAGCAGGTTCGCCAGCTCCTGGTTTTCCCGCGGCACGGTTGCCGATGAAAGGACGACCAGGTCCGCCTGCAGCGTCACCCGCTCCTTGAGGATTTTGTCTTCGAAGGTGATCAGGAGGGCCTCTCCTTCTTTTTTCAACTCGGGACCCGCTTCCGGATCGAACCGGTCGAAGAGGATCCCCTCCCTGCGGGCCTGGGCGTAGTATGCCTCCAGAAAACCGTAGGTGCGAATGTCTCGGTACAGGATGCGGATGCGGGCCTCCGGATGGCGCTGCTTCAGTTTCAGGGCGTTCTTCACCGCCGTGGCGCAGCAGGTGCGGCTGCACGAGGGGCGTTTCTCGTTCCTCGACCCGACGCACTGGATCATCACGACTTTTTCCGGGGGCAGATTTGACATCTGTCCCCAGGCATCCCCCCCCTCCCGATCGAGACGGTCTTCCAGCTCCAGCTGGGTGATCACGCGCGGGTCCTCGCCGTAGAGGTAGCCCTCCGGCCTTTCCTCCCTGGCGCCCGTGGCCAGAATGGTGGTGCCGTGCTGGATCTTCTGATAGACCATCGACGGCGCCGTCATGACGCCGGTGGCAAAGCTTCCCCTGACACCGCTGAAATCCACCACCAGCGAGTTGAGCAGCAGATGGATCGCGGAATTGCCCGACACCCTCGCGATCAGGCTCTGAAGAAAGGCCTGCACATCCCCTCCTTCGATGGTGTGGTGCAGATGCAGCAGATTTCCGCCCAGCCGGTCCTCCTTTTCCACGAGAAAGACCTCGAATCCCTGCTCGGCAAGGCACAGCGCCGCGGTCATGCCGGCCACGCCCCCGCCGATGACAAGACCGCGCCGCACCACGGGCACGGGGGTTTCTCCCAGCGGGCGATTCAGGCGGGCGTTGGCCACGGCCATCCGGACGAGCTGTTTCGCCTTCGCGGTGGCTTCCGGCTTCTGGCGCATGTGCACCCAGGAGCACTGGTCGCGGATGTTTGCCATCTCGAAGAGGAATTTGTTGACCCCCGCTTCCCGGATCGTCTCGCGGAACATGGGCTCGTGCGTCCGGGGCGAGCACGAAGCCACGATCACCCTGTTCAGGCCGTGCTCCCGGACGGCGTTTCTGATCTTTTCCTGCGTGTCCTGCGAGCAGGTGTAGAGATTTTCATCCGCGTGGACCACATTGGCCAGCGTGCCCGCATACTCCCGGACGGCGGGAACGTTCACCACCCCGCCGATGTTGATGCCGCAGTGGCAGACGAAGACGCCGATCCTGGCTTCCTCCTCCGGCTGCACTTCGGTTTCCGCGGGGTATTCCTTTTTTGTCGCCAGCGTCCCCCGCGCCGGGGCGATCGCCTTGGCGGCGGCCGCTGCAGCGCCGCTGGCCTGGGCAACCGTCTCGGGAATGTCCTTCGGCGACTGAAAGGCGCCGCAGACATAGATCCCCTCCCGCGAGGTGTCCAGCGGCGTAAAGGTTTCCGTTTCACAGAAGCCGAAACGGTTCAGATTGACCCCCAGCCTCGCCGCCAGTTCCCGGACGGTCTGCGATGCGGTCATCCCCAGGGAGAGCACGACCAGATCGAACTCCTCCTCGCTCGCCCGCCCCTGCTCATCCAGATAGGTGACGACGAGATTGCCCGTACCGTGCTTCTCCCTCACCTTGGAGACCATGCTTCTGATGAACCGGACGTCGTAGTCGCTCTTTGCCCGCTCGTAATAGGCGTCGAACCCTTTCCCGTAGGCCCGGATGTCCATGTTGAAGATCGTCGGCTTCACGAAGTGCACATGCTCCTTGGCGATGATCGCCTCCTTCACCGCGTACATGCAGCAGATCGACGAGCAATAGTCGTTGCCGCACTTCACGTCGCGGGAGCCGACGCACTGGATGAAGGCGATCCGCTCGGGGATGGTGCCGTCGGAGGGGCGCAGCAGATGGCTCCGGTGGGGGCCGGTGGCGCTTAAGATCCGTTCGAATTCGATGCTGGTCAGCACGTTGGGAAAAACACCGTAGCCGAATTCCGGCCGCCGCTCCGCCTCGAAGACCTCGAAGCCGGGCGCCAGGATGACGGAGCCGACGGAGATCTTCTCCACGCTTTCCCTGTCGCCGTAATCGACGGCGCCGGCCAGACAGGCCCTTTCGCAGAGGCCGCAACCGATGCAGGCGTCCCGGTCGATGAGAAAAACCTTGGGGATCGCCTGGGGGTAGCGGATATACACCGCCGCGCGCCTGTTCATTCCCTCGTTGTAGCTGTCGATCGCGGTCACCGGACAGTGCTTGGCGCACTCGCCGCAGCCGGTGCACTTGTCGGCGCGAATGTACCGGGGCCGGCGGATGACCGCGGCCTCGAAGGCGCCGGGGGAGCCGGTGACGTCCCTCACTTCGGCATGGGTGATGACCCGGATGTTCCGGTGGCTGCCGGTGCCCACCAGTTTCGGCGACATGATGCACATGGCGCAGTCGTTCGTCGGAAAGGTCTTGTCGAGCTGGGACATGACCCCGCCGATGGTCGGCGAGTTATCTACGAGGTAGACGAAAAAACCCGATTCCGCCAGATCGAGCGAGGCCTGCATCCCCCCGATCCCGCCGCCCACCACCATGACCGCGCCGACCGGTTTGGCCGGATCATTGCTGGTCGTCATCCCCGATAACCCCATGAGTGATTCCACCCCTCCAAAGCAGCCCCCTCCTCTCCACGCCTCCTCCTCCCTTCACGGGGCAGGGTGCGGGGTACCGGCATTTTGAAGCTCCCCTCCCACAGGGCGGGGCTTCCCGGTGAGGAAGTATCCTTATTTCCATACGCCCATCAACCCCGCTTGCAAGGCGGGGGTTGCCTGCTCCGCTCCCGGTCACATGCGCCGTTATCCGCTTCGAACATAGCGCGGATGATGGCCCTCTTCAGACGCATCGAACCCGATCTGCCCCTCCCCCACCAGGGAGACGAGATGGGGAAGCGTATCCCTGAGGGGGATGTCGAGCCGCTCGCTGATCTCCCTGGCGGTCATCGTCCCCGCCTCGAGAAACCCCAGTATCCGGTTGCGGCACAACTCGCTGCGGAGGGTCGCCTCGAGCACCTCCCGGATCCTCTCCGGATCCGTGCGCTCACCGTACACATTCTCCTTTTCCATCAGCTCCGGCCCCTTCCCCATCATCCACCGGATCTTTTCGCCCTCCAGCGAGACCTGGATCGCCCTGAGCCTGCCCTCAGTATCCCCGGTTCTGGGAAAGGGCCCCAGGGAGCGGATCCTATCGGTGAAGTCCCTGACCAGCACCGCGAACCGCTGCCCCTCGCCGGCGGAAACCCAGTCGAGCAGGAGCCGCTCGCTGCCCACGCCTTCATCGGTCAGCAGCTTGCGCAGCAGGGTGATCCTCTTCTCCGCCTGAATGTTGCCGCTCAGATAGTGGCAGTCGCCCGGATGACACCCGAGAATCATCACCCCGTCGAAGCCGGCAAGAAAGGCGCGGGGAACGAAGGCGGGGTCGATCCTGCCGGAACACATCACCCGGATGACGCGGGTGTTGGGAGGGTACTGGAAGCGCGAGATGCCCGCCAGGTCGGCCCCGGCGTAGGCGCACCAGTTGCACAGGAAGGACAGGATTTTCGGCTCAAAGCTCATCTTTATACCTGCTTCACTGACGACTTCTTAAAAAGTCCGGATGCTGCGTTTCGCATCATCCCTCGTCGCTGCAGCGTACGCCAGAAGTACGCCTCACTCCTCGGAATTCGCGCGCCTTGCCTGCGGCCTTTTTTAAAAAGCCGTCCCCCATTCGGAGTGTTTGGACAATCTCCAATGCGCGCTTCCGGGATCCGATTTTCAATTTACGCAAGGGTCCCCCTCATCCAGTGATCGTCGCTGGACTTTTCCCCTCGCCGAGCGCCTCGATCTGCGCGAACAGCTCCTCATCGGTAAAATGGCGGATGGTGACCGACTGCTGCGGACAGCTGGCGCTGCAGACACCGCAGCCCTTGCAGGATGCGGCGATCGTTT
The DNA here is from genome assembly GCA_040755475.1 of Thermodesulfobacteriota bacterium. Taxonomy (GTDB): domain Bacteria; phylum Desulfobacterota; class Syntrophia; order Syntrophales; family UBA5619; genus JAKAFS01. Next base: position 12,184 of record JBFMBA010000349.1, on the reverse strand, counting down.
CGGACTTTTTCCCCTTCTCCGTCTCCACCACCCGGATCGCATTGAACGGGCAGAGGGATTCGCAAAGGCCGCAGCCGATGCACCGGTTCTGATCCACGCAGGAAATCGTGGGAAGGATGCTCACATAGCCCCTGGCGATGGCCGCGGTGGCGCGCGCCACGGCGGCGCCGGCCTGGGCGATCGTCTCGCCGATGGTTTTCGGGAAATGGGCCATGCCGGCCAGGAAGATCCCGTCCGTCGCGAAATCCACCGGCCGGAGTTTCATGTGGGCCTCGAGGAAGAACCGATCCGCCGTGAGGGGGATCTTGAGCATTTTCGCGAGCCCCTCATTGTCATAAGGAATGACGGCGCTGGAAAGGACCACAAGGTCGGGGGCGATGACCGTCTCCGCCCCGATCACGAGGTCCTTGACCTTCAGCTCCAGTCCGCCGTTTGCCGCGGAAAGCTCCGGTTTTGCCTCCGCGGCGTAGGGGATGAACCGGACGCCCTTTTCCCGGGCCGCCTTGTAGTAGGATTCCATCAGTCCGTAGGTGCGGATGTCCCGGTACAGGACGGACACCGCCGCGGCGGGAGCGAGCGCCTTGAGCGCCAGGGCATTCTTCACGGCCACCGAGCAGCAGATCCGGCTGCAGTTGGGATGCTCGGACGTTCGCGAGCCTACGCACTGGATCATGACGACGTTCCGGTATTTTTTCATCTCCTCCGGCTGACGGGCAATGCGCTCCTCCAGCTCCTGCTGGGTCACCACGCGGCTTTCGCTGCCGTAGAGATACTCGGCGGGCCGGCTTTCCCTGGCCCCCACGGCCACGATGACGACACCGTGTTCGTATTCCACTTCCCCACCGGCGGCCGATATGACGCTGCGGAAATTCCCCAGATAGCCGTCCACGCTTTTGACCTCGGCATCCGTATAAACGGCGATCTCCGGTGTGGCCAGAACCTCGCGGATGGACTGCTGCAGAAGCTCCTGAACATCCTTCCCTTCGAGGGTATGGTAGATATGGCGGAGGTTCCCGCCGAGCTCCTTTTCCCTTTCCACGAGCGCGCTGGCGAACCCCTGACGCGCCAGCCCCAGGGCGGCTTTCATCCCCGCCAGACCGCCGCCGATGACGAGGGCCTTTTTCGTGATCCCCAGCGTCGGTTCATCGAGGGGCTGCAGGAGACGCGCCTTGGCCACCGCCATCCGGACCAGATCCTTCGACTTTGCCGTGGCCTCCATGGGAAGCTGCATGTGCACCCAGGAGCATTGGTCACGGATATTGGCCATCTCGAAGAGATACTTGTTCAGACCGATCTCCCGGATCGTTTCCTGGAAAAGGGGTTCGTGGGTGCGCGGCGAGCAGGAGGCCACCACCACCCGGTTGAGACCGTGCTCCTCGATGACCTTCTTGATCCTCTCCTGGGTATCCTGCGAACAGGTGTAGAGGTTTTCGTCCACGTAGGCCACGTCCGGCAGCCCCCGCGCGTATTCCTTGACCTCCGGCACATTGACAATCCCGCCGATGTTGATCCCGCAGTGGCACACAAAGACGCCGATCCGGGGCTTCTGCCCCGACACATCCCGCTCCTGCGGATACTCTTTCTGACGGGTGAGCGTCCCCCGCACGTCGGAGAGGAAGGCCGATGCCGCCTCGGCCGCGGCGCCGGCCTGGACCACCGTCTCGGGGATGTCCTTGGGTCCCTGAAAGACGCCGCAGGCGAATACGCCCTCCCGGGAGGTGTTCAGGGGGGCGAAGCCGTCGGTCTTGCAGAAGCCGTGCTCGTCGAGAGCAATGCCGAGCCGGTCGGCCAGATCGCGGGCATCGGGCGTCGGCCGCATCCCCACGGCCAGGACCACCAGGTCGAACTCCTCTTCGCGCGGCCGGCCTTCGCCGTCTATGTAGGCCAGCACGAGGTTTTTGCTCTTCGGCCGTTCCGCGATACGGGAGATCTGGGAAGGGATGAAACGGACGCCGTAATCCCGCTTCGCCCGCTCGTAATAGAGGTCGAACTCCTTGCCCTGGGCGCGGATATCCATGTAAAAAACGGCGGATTCCGCGGCCGGCAGATGCTCCCTGGTAATGACCGCTTCCTTCACGGCATACATGCAGCAAACCGAGCTGCAGTAGCCGTTGTCCTTGTTCCGCGATCCCACGCACTGGAGAAAGGCGATCCGCCCGGGCTCGCGCTGATCGGAGGGACGCGTCAGGTGACCCCCGAAGGGACCCGAGGCGCTCAGCATCCGTTCATACTCCATGCTGGTCACCACGTTGGGGTAACGGCCGTAACCCAATTCGGGGGAGAGCTCGGGCCGGTACAGGGAATAGCCCGGCGCCAGGATCACCGAGCCGACAAGAATCTCCTCCTCGCGCGCCGTTTCCTGATGGTCGATCGCGCCCGCCTTGCAGACGTGGACGCACAAATGGCACTCCGAGCAGATGCCGCAGGCCAGGCATCGCGACGCCTCCCTCCTCGCCGCCTCCTCGGTGAGCGCCAGCTCCACCTCCCGAAAATCGCGCACCCGGTCCGCAGGGGCGGATGTGGGAATCTCAGCCCGCGCTGAGCCGGCCGCCTTCCCCGAATCCACGATCCGCCCTATTTCCTCGATCTCCAGATCGGCCACCGGCAGGGGCACCTCCTCGCGAGCCGTGAGCAGATCCACCCCCCGCAGATACCGGTCGATGGAAAGGGCGCCGCGCCTGCCGTCGGCGATCGCCTCGATCAATATCCCGGGGCCGCGGTAGGCATCCCCCCCCGCGAAGATGCCCGGTCTGGCCGTCGCCAGCGTCTTGGGATCCACGACGAAGGTCCCCCGTTCACTCACCTCCAGCCCGTGGTCCGCGCCCAGAAAGGAGATCTCCGGCGCCTGCGCCACGGCGGCAATCACCGTATCGACCGCGATCACAAACTCCGACCCGGGCACGGGGACGGGACGCCGCCTGCCGCTCGCATCGGGCTCCCCCAGTTCCATGCGCCGGCAGCGGATACCCGTTACCCTGCCTTCTTTTGCCTCCACCGCCACCGGGGCCGTCAGCAGCTCCAGGCCGACCTGCTCGCGCTGGGCCTCCTCGATCTCCCAGGAGTTGGCCGGCATCTCCTCCCGTGAACGGCGGTAGACGATCGTGACTTCGCGCGCCCCCAGCCGAAGCGCCGTTCGCGCCGCATCCACGGCCGTGTTCCCGCCCCCGATCACGGCCACGCGCCCGCCCACTTCGGGCAGCTTCCCGCCTTCGGCGGCCAGGCTCACCGCCTGCAGGAAAGGAACGCCGTGATAGACCCCCCGGGCATCCTCGCCCTCGATCCCCAGGCGCTGCGGTTCGTGCGCCCCGATCGCCAGAAAGACCGCCGCGTATCCCTCGGCAAAGAGCGAATGAATGTCCCGGACAGGGGTGTTGAGCCGGATCTCGACCCCTTCGCCAGCGATGGCGTCGATCTCCCGCTGCAGCACCTCGCGGGGCAGGCGGTACGCAGGAATCCCCACCCGCATCATCCCGCCCGCGGCGGGCAGGGACTCGAACACCGTCACGGCGTACCCCATCCGCGCCAGATGATTGGCGCAGGCCAGTCCCGCGGGTCCCGATCCCACCACGGCGATTCTGGCCGACGGGCGATCCGTAATCCCGTCGCCGGCTCCGATGGGCTTCTGACCGGGCGCGCCGTGCTCGTATACCCAGTCCGCCGCAAACCGTTTCAGGGCACAGATCGCCACCGGGGAGTCCCACTTCCCTCTGCTGCACTGGGTCTCGCAGGGATGGGTGCACACCCTTCCCACCGATGCCGGGAACGGATTGTACTCCTTGATCACCTCCAGGGCCTCGGCATACCGGCCCTCCTGGATCAGCGCCACATAGCCCTGCGCGCTGGTCTCCGCGGGGCAGGCCGCCTTGCAGGGGGACGTCCCCCGCTTCGTCACGACAAAGGAATTGGGAACGGCCTGCGGGTAGGGACGGAAGATCGCCTTGCGGCTGTCGAGCCCCTCGTTGAACTCGTTGGTCAGCCCGATCGGGCACACCTCGACGCAATCGGCGCAGCCGGTGCACTTCTCGATGCTCACATACCGGGGATGGCGGCGCAGCCGGGCCGTGAAGCGGCCCGGTTCGCCGGACAGGGAAAGCAGTTCGGCATGGGTGAGGATATCGATGTTCAGATGGCGCCCCGCCTCGACGAGTTTGGGCGAGACGATGCACATGGCGCAGTCGTTCGTGGGAAACGTCTTGTCCAGCTGCGCCATGCGGCCGCCGATGGCGGCGGATTTCTCCAGCAGATAGACCTTGATGCCCGAATTGGCCAGGTCGAGAGAGGCCTGGATGCCCGCGATCCCCCCCCCGACAACCAGCACCGCCCCCACCTTGGATTCCATGCCTTTCCTTTCGTCAACCGCCGTGTGAAGCTCCCCTCCGACAGGGCGTGGCTTCCCGGCAAGGAAGTGCTCTTTTTCTGAGTTGCCTTCCGGCCCCGCCCGCGAGGCGGGGCTTGCGGGATGCACTCCCGGTCAAGCAGGGTGAAGCTCGCTTATGGACTCGGCTGCTTTCTAAAGCAATCCTTTCTTTGACAGCACCTTGACGGGATCGGTCACATGGCGGCCGAGCCACTTTCTCGCCTCCCTGTGACCCATGGCCAACCCCATCGCCTCGGTGAAATACAACACGGGGATCCCGCTCCTGCCCTCCACGGCCGGAAGTCCCGCCTGCCGCGTGTCCAGGTTCGCGTGACACATGCTGCAGCCCGTCACGATGCAGTCTGCCCCCGACTCCAGCGCCATCGACAGGATCTTCTGACTCAAACGCACCACGATGTCGGTCCGCGTCATCACCAGCGACGCCCCGCAGCAGTCCGTCTTGTAGGACCAGGGCACCGCCTCGGCCCCCAGAATCTCCATGAGCCGATCCATGTGCACGGGATTCTCGTACTGCGCCACCCCCGTCAGGTCCGGGGGACGGACCGCAAGGCAACCGTAATAACAGGCCACCTTCAACCCGCTGAGCGGCCTGACCACCTTCGCCTTCACCTCATCCGTCATCCCCCCTTCGCAGAAATAATCGAGGGCGTAGCGGATGAAATCCCCCCCCTCGTAAGGAGACGAAAGATACTCCGGATGAGCCAGCGCCCCCGCCTCGGCCGCCTTGAACCGGCTGTAGCAGGCCACGCACGGCACCACCATCTGCCGATCGTGGCGCCGGGCAATCCGCATGTTCCGCACCGGAAGGGCCACCGCGAGCGCCTCGTCGCTGCAGTGCGCCGATGTCGACCCGCAGCATGTCCACCCCTCCAGCTCGTGAAGCGATATGTCCAGCAGCTCGGATACCCCCCGAAACGATTCGTCGTATTCCCGCGCCGTCCCGTGCAGGGAGCACCCGGGATAGTAGGTCAGCTCTCTCACTGTGCACCCCCCTTCCGGCCGGCATCGAAAATCTCACGCACCTCTTTCGCCCCGGAAAAACCCTGCGGAAACAGCTTGATCTTGCCCCGGCGGAACATCTGCCATCCCAAAGCCGCATCCTTCATGAAATCGCGCGTCTTGAGCTTGTATCGCATGATCAGCGACAGCTCGTGCACCCGCCCCCCGCTGCGGATCACATCCAGAAAGACCCGGTGAAAAACGGGGATCTCCTTCTCCCCCGTGCCGACACCCGAACCCAGCGCCATGTGTCTCAGGGTATCCATCACCCGCGCAAAATCAATGTCGTTCGGGCACCGGACACTGCACGTGTGGCAGGACGCGCATATCCAGATGCTGCCCGACGACAGCACCTGCTCGCGCCTCCCGTACTGGATCTGACGGATCACCTGGTTGGGCAGCATGTCCATCGCCGATACCACCGGACACCCCGCAGAGCACTTCCGGCACTGGTAACAGCCGCTGATCTCCACCCCGCTCGAGCCAACCACCTCTTCAAGAAATGATAACCCCGCCGACGTCCTAGCTCCCTGCTCGCTCATCGGAACCCTCACAGTGATGGTATGGATTGTGTTTTCTAAAAAAACAACCGGTGGAACGCACTGGCCGAATAGCTACAATAAAGCTCGGACCCTTGTCAAGGCAAAACTGGAACCAGCACTCATTGTGTTATTTTCTTACTGATTATGGTACAAATAGCACCTCGTGGCAGCGATAGGGCCAAACGGAGACAGGGTCGAAAGATCAATTCGCCAGTGGAAAACAAAAAAGTATAGGGGGAAACAAACTCATCTTATAGTGGCAGTGCATGCAACATTGCAGTCCTTTGTTATTTTCAAACGTTGACAGGGGTGGTCGGGCGAGGCCTAAAGCATCTGAACGATTACCTGAGACAGTACGGTGATTCTCAATTGGAACCCTTTGCGGCCGCTGTCGGACGGTGCAAGGATCAGCTTGACAGGATTATTCGCGAAACCGGTCGTCTCAAAAAACTGCACCCCGCCCTGATCGATGATCTTCTGAACAATGCCCGTCGTCGTCTGGCGGATGGCCGCTGTGATGATGCGGCGGCCAGAATCTATCGGGCTCTGGAGCTCTATGGCCAAATAGAATTCGAGCGGGTCGCCGGATGCGTCAACAGCAATGTACCGAAAAACGTGATCCCGGAAATCCTTCGGGATGCATTCATCAGGAGATACGCCGATCCGCAAAGCGGGGTCATCAAACTCCCCTTGCATGCGACGTTCCGCTACCTGAAGGAAAAAGGCCAAGCCTCCGGGAATCGCTATGTTGAAAATATCGAAGTGATCAAAAAGATGCAGGGCAGCAGGAACGATTCCATCCTTGCCCACGGCATCAACCCTGTCAGCGAGAATGCGGGACGGCCCATATTCGAGACGGTATCCCGTTTCGTTCAATTTCAAACGATTTTTGATTTTCCCCTGTTGCCCTGAGCCATGGCAATCCCGTTTGGTTCTTGACATCATAGCCAATCGACTGTACAGATGAAGCGTACAGAAAGGAGGAGGCCATGAAAGAAGTCAACGTTACGGAGCTGCGGAACAACCTGCCCGCCTATCTGGGCATGGTACAGGCCGGCGAAGAGCTGCTTCTGACCTCGCGCGGAAAGAAGATCGCGCGTCTGACACCCGTTGCCGATGGGCGTGCTGACGCAAAGGAAAGGCTTTCTCTCTTACGGGAAAAATGCAGAATTGGCGATGTTGTCTCCTCCCTGAATGTAAAATGGGAGGCGGCATCTTGATTCTTCTCGATACCTGCGCCTTGGTCTTTGATGCCCTTGCGCCGGAGCGACTCAGCGCTGAAGCGCGCCGCGCCATTGAAGAGGGCGAAGAAAGCGGTTCCCTGGCCTGCTGCGACATATCGTTGTGGGAGATCGCGATGCTGGTCGCCAAGGGGCGACTGGATCCGGGCACGGATGTCCTTTCTTTCCTGAAGCTTGTTTTAGCGTCCCGGGCGATCCGGGCGCTGCCCATTACGCCGGAGATAGCGAAGATTTCGGCCATCGACTCCCTCTTCGCAGATCAGGATCCGCCGAACCACATCATTGCGGCTACGGCCCTTCATCACGAAAAGCCGCTCGTGACCTGCGATGATGCCTTGCGGGCTGTCAAAGGCCTGAAAATCATCTGGTAGCCGGCCGTCGGCAGGGGAATTGATACACTACGTCGATTCATTTCCTCCGTGTAATAGTTCGGGAAACCGAGGAGCCGTTCCTTGAGTGCTCTTTTCGGCTAAAGCGGGCGTGCTCAAATGTGAATGCCCATAAGATCTCCTGTCAAGTCAATCCTCCTTGACACACAAACCCTCTTTCCGTATATTCAATCCATGGGACGGAGTTTTTTCATTTGAAGCCGCCCGCCCGCCAGGCGGGCTTTCCGGCAGGGAAGAGGTCTTTCTTATTGTATTGCGAAACTTTTTCCGCCCATGAGGCTGTACTTGAAGGGCGGCGCTCCCGTTCTGTCCAGTTACCCCTCATCCCCGTCACAGGTGATCGGTGGAGGTCATCTCATGGACACAGGACATAAATCACCCGTCAAGAAGCTGATCGTCATCGCCCTGCTCGTGATTGCCGGATTGGTGACATGCGCCTACTGGGGTCGGCAAGGCGACCAGTCGCCTCCGTCCGGCGGGACGGCAAACAAAGAGGGAACGGCGGAGATACCCGGAACTGCTGTCACGGTCCTTCCCGAAGCGCCGAAAAGTGCGGCGGCTCCCGTGCCGGCGGCCGACTTGTGCCGACAGAGCCGGGAAAAGATTCAGGGGCTTTTCAGCTACCTCGACCGGCAGCCATATGTGGCGTCTCGCCGACTGGAAGGCGGGACGGCCCCATATTTCAGGGGCCTCTTGGCCCGCCTGCTCAAGACACCGCCGCACGCCCAGCGGGAAACCGACAGTCTCATGCAGGTACTCGAGAACCGGACGCACCTGTACCGGGTCCTGGGGAAGAGCGACACCCTGCTTCTGCGGGACATTCTCGTCAAGGAAGACCAGATGCTGGAGTCCGCTTTCGCGACGTTCCACCAGGCGATAACCCTGCAGGAGCAGTGCGGGACCGAGGGTCCGGGGCTGCGTCTGCCTCTGCAGGAGGTTTACCCCTATGCCGTCTTCTTCCTCAACACGCTGGGCGGCACCTCCTACCTCATGCGGCGGGTCCTCAAAGTGAGGACACTGACCCTGTACTACTGCATCCTCATTCTGGACCAGGCCAACCGGCTCAGGCTCAATCACCTGGGGCTGGACATCCGACCGCCGCTAGACAGCCTCATGCGGGATCTCAAAGGCACCTCGGAGCTCACCCGCACAGAGGAATACCTGGAGACCTTGAGGCAGATCAGGACCGGGTACTGAGTCTTGTCAGAACGACGGATACGCCCGTATCGATTCCCGTGCCTGCATTGCGTGATGCGGATATGACGCCGGAAGGAAGTGCGGCTCCCCATGAAAAGGGTCACGCTGTACAGCCGTTCCGGCCTGTCGCCGCGCCCCGCGCATCCCCCCGGAACACCCCCTCCGGACCCGGCCGGACATAAGGACAGGGCGACGGCATCCTCTTCCCCGAAGGCATCCCGCCGCCCCGGCCGCTTCCGGCAGTTCACCCCCTACCGTAACCCCGCCCTCTGGGCATCCGCGGGCGGCCTGGCAGCCCTGCTCCTGGTTTGGGGGTACACCTCGATGACGCCCACCCCCCACCGGATCACCCAGAAGGAGATCGAAAGGGCGGTCGCACACGCCCTCGAGACCCAGACCCCGCCGTCGCCCGCGGCAAAGGCTTACGAGGCCGTCATTCCGTCGGTGGTCCGTCATCAGGCGTTTGCCGATCGCCTTCATGATGCAGGCCGTTGATCCTCATCGGGCGAAGAGCAAATATCAGAATTCAATTGACCGTCGCGATGAAGTTTCATATACTGGCATCGGAAATGGGCTGTATTTTTAGCCTGATGCACCTAGAAAGGAGAAGGCAATGGCCACACAGTCGGGGATTTACAAATGCGCGGTTTGCGGGAATATCGTGGAGGTCATCCACGCGGGCGACGGGGAGCTGGTCTGCTGCGGAGAGCCGATGCAGCTGCTGACGGAAAACACCACCGACGCCTCGCGCGACAAGCATGTGCCGGTGATCGACAAGACGCCGGAGGGGGTGACGGTGAAGGTGGGGAGCGCCCCCCATCCCATGGAGGAGAAGCATTACATCGAGTGGATAGAGGTGATCGCCGACGGCAAGGCCTGCAGGCAGTATCTCAAGCCGGGGCAGGCGCCGGAAGCGGCCTTCGCCGTCGGGGCGGCCGACGTGACGGCCCGCGAATACTGCAACCTGCACGGCCTGTGGAAGGCATGACCGGTCCGGGGCCCATGGGGAGGTGCAGGCTATGAACGAGGCCGTCAAGGCCGTCCGGACGCTCAACTGTCTGGGGCTCTATTGTCCCGTGCCGCTGCTCCGGACGCGGCAGGTCCTGGACGGGATCGAACCGGGCGAGATTCTGGAGGTCATCACGGACGATCCCGCCGCCGAGGAGGACCTGAAGCGGTTTGCCAAGCGCGCGGGCCACGAGGTCATCTCCTTCGAGAAGGGCGACGACCACATGCGGTTTCTGATCCGACGGAAGGGGTGACCCGCCGCGGCGAGTCGCACCGGACCGGGAAAGGACGGCAGAGAGATGCCCGAGAAGAAATGGATTCTGTACGTGCAGACGAGTGACACGCCCGAGCGGCAGTATTCGCCGCTGGTGCTGGCGCAGACGGCCAAGGCCATGGAGCTGGACGCCAAGGTCTATTACCTGGGGATGGGGCTCAAGGTTCTGCAGCCCGGGGCGGCCGAAGCGATCCGGATGGGGTCGTTTCCGACCGTCAGCGAGATGATGGAAAAGGCGATGCAGATGGGCGTCGAGTTTTACGCCTGCGAGGCGTCCAAGCAGATGCTGGGCTGGGAAAAGGTCGAGCTGATCTCCGGGGTCAAGGTCGTCGGCGCGGGCACACTCAACGACTTGGCGCTCGATGCGGGCGCCGTGATGTGGTTCTAGAAAGGGTAAAATTTTCCCTATGCCGGCAGAGACTTACCTGGACTACCAATCCTCGAAGCCCGTGGACCCGCGGGTGGTTGACGCCATGCGCCCCTGGTTCACGGAGCGCTTCGGCAATCCCAGCTCGCTCCACCAGGACGGCGACGAAGCCACCGAAGCCCTCGAGAGCTCCCGTGAGAAGGTGGCGCGGTTCATCGGCGCCGGCAGGGATGAGATCATCTTCACATCGGGCGCGACCGAGTCGAACAATCTTGCCATCATCGGCTACGTCACCGGCAACCGCAGAAAGGGGGACCATGTCGTCATCGCGGAGAGCGAGCACATCTCGATCCATAACATTGCCAAGCATATAGAGAAACAGGGCTTCAAGGTCAGCAGGGTGGGGGTCGACCAGTACGGCCGGGTGAGCGTCGACAAACTCCGCAGGAAGATCCTCGACTCGACCATCCTGGTAAGCATCGGCTGGGCAAGCAGCGAGATCGGCACCGTTCAGCCCATGCAGGAGATTGCCGACGTGCTCCGCGGCAAGGGGATCGCGCTGCACAGCGACGCCGTTGCGGCCCTGGGCCTGGTGCCCGTGGACGTGGGTAAGGTCCCGGTGGACCTGCTGACGCTCTCCTCCAACGACATCTATGGCCCCAAGGGGCTGGGCGCACTGTACCTGCGGAAGAACGTGCACATCGCGCCGATCATGCCGGGCGGCGGCCAGGAGAGGGGTCTGCGGTCCGGCGGCGAAGCGATACCCACGATCGTGGGCATGGCGGCCGCGGCAAAGATCATGACCGCCGAGATGCCGGCGGAGGCCGCCAGGCTCGCGCAATACCGCGACCGGCTCATCGAGGGCGTTCTCGAACGGATCCCCAGGACCTATCTGAACGGACATCCCCGGGAGCGGCTCCCCAACAACGCGCACTTCCGGTTCGACGCCGTCGAGGGCGAATCTCTGCTGCTTTCCCTCAAGGACAAGGGGATCGCCGCCTCGACGGGCTCCGCCTGCTCCTCCAAGACCCTGGAGCCCTCCCATACCCTCATCGCCTGCGGGCTGCTCCACGAAGAGGCACACGGTTCGCTGGAGTTCACCTTCGGCAGGTGGAGCAGGCCCGAAGACACGGACCGGGTGCTCGAGGTCCTGCCGGGGATCGTCGAGCGGCTGCGCGCTCTATCACCGCTTTACGAGAAAGAGGTACTACCATGAAGTCCACCACATACAGCGAAAAGACCCTCGACCATTTCCGCAACCCCCGCAATGTGGGCACGCTGGAGGGCCCCGACGTGGCCGTGGGCAAGGTGGGCAACCCCGTCTGCGGCGACCTGATGTACATGTACATCCGCGTCAAGGACGACCGCATCGCGGACATCCGGTTCCAGACCTTCGGCTGCGGCTCGGCAGTCGCCACGTCGAGCATGACGACGGAGCTCGTCAAGGGCATGACCCTCGACGAGGCGATGAAGGTCACCCGCGGCGACGTGGCCGACGCCCTCGACGGCCTGCCGCCGATCAAGATGCACTGCTCCAACCTGGCAGCCGATGCGCTCCACGACGCCGTCAAGGCCTGGCGTGAGGGCCGCGCCGGGGAAAAGCCGGCTCCCCCCAAGACAAGCGACATACCCGCCACCTGCGGGACCGAGACCGGGCCGTCCGATATCGAAGGCGCCGATACGCTGCTCGGCAAAGGCGTCCATGACAGCCTCGCAGATCCCTCGGCGTTCGCGGACAAGCGGGTCCTTGTCGTCGACAGGGGAAAACCCTCGGTCGATGCGGCGCTCG